>NZ_JBHSNC010000032.1:0-60027 GCF_042655785.1 Cohnella yongneupensis | reverse complement strand
TTTTCCCGTCAATTCGTGGACAACTAACACCGTCTAGTGCTGGACGAATTACGCTAGCTCTAACAACACTCCTTAGAAAATACTTAGTTATGACTATGCACGCTCAGCGCATTATTTTAATGAAAGTACTTTCAGTAGCCGATTGTTGACTCCGTGTTGACTTCGGCGTTCCTGAGCACAACATAAAGAAGTACATTGCCACAAAAGCAATGTACTTCGAATCACATACTATATGTTCGCTCAAGCCTTCTCCTCATCCCCGGTGGCAATTGGGTTGTCACTGTACGAAATCCAATCACTCCAGCTGTCGGTTTATGAAACATTTTAGTCCGTTGATAAATTCCTGTCTATGCAGGTATCATTGCCTCCAATTCTCTTCTACCACATGACTTGAAAAAGCTAGGAGCATTATATTCTCTCAATTTTATTTCTATTTCTTCTTTATCTACGATACTAACAAAAAAGATTTCATGACTCACCCTATGAGACTGTAGCTCGTTACTTAGTTTCCTTAGAAACTCAACATCCTTACATTTAATACTATCTGGATGTGCTTTGCATTCATATAATTTTGCATGGTAACCATTCCAGTCCCCGACGTCTACTGTATATCGGGTTCCACACGTATCTCCTGTAAAAGAACCACATTGATCATCACACTCGTAACCTACCTGATGTGCATCTGGACTAGATCCAATAAAAACAGAAGCACCCCAGCCGTAATTCGTGGGATCGTTTAACCGTCCACTCCCCCCGTGGCTCGCAATCAAAATGGCTTCAACGATTGCCCCTCTCAATTTCTTGATTTTATCTGTTGTTGTACACTTATTAAACGCTTCCCTCACCATAACAACTACCTTTTCAATACCACCGGCTCTTAAAAACCTGATTTCCCATCTGTTTAAGCCTTGTTCAAGATTACCGGAATTCCACCTGCTGGATTCATGAATGAGAGCAGTGAACGCGAAAAAATATTTCCTTTTAACTTTAAAATGATCAGCAATCTCCAGTATGTCAGTCTCAAAGTCCTGTCTGTAATCTAATTCACGAAATTTAATGTTAGGCAATCCATGTCACTCCCCAGACTCTTGATGATTGGCCAACAAGGTTTGGAGAATATCAATCGTGGGCATGGTGTAAATCGGAAGTTGCATCCTAGCAAGCGTATTTGCAATACATTCCCTTGCATATGGCAGCAAAAATGGAACAATCAGATCTTGCACAGATTCGGCAAATTGCTCTTTGTCGAATTCTTGGTCTTCTTGAATTCTACACATTCCTTGGTAAATGACATTCATACTAAATGGCCCATCTAACGTAACATTAAGAAAAATATCAATATCATTTTCAGTAACAGCCGAAAATTCATAATGATTACTGAGATTTACTGAGAGAGGCGGTGATTCGTCCTGTGTCTCTTTAAATGCGCATGATAACGAGAATAATCTAACATCTATTAATTGAGTACTATACCGCACTATTTCATAATTCTTCCATAATTCCGGCATTTGTTTCTCTCCCCTTATATAAAGTTCCAACGACTAATTCGACAACAAGGGAGATATTCCTTCATTTTCAAATAATAAACAAAAAGAAGACTGCATATTGTAGCAGCCTTCCTCTTTATTATAGTTAACTTATGCGCACGGCCTGATAGGTCTAGTAATTTCTTTGTCATCGTAGACAACGTCATATTGTGAATCTACTTTTGGCATCCATGTATTACGAGTAGCAAAAGCAACAGACGGCTCAAACGTTGAAAAAACCATTTTTACAAGAAATGACGAAAACTCATATTCCGCAATTTTTTTTACACGAGGGAATAGGCCCATAACTACTCTAATTAATAACGCGCGTATTTCGTTTGGTTCGTACACCATCTCGTCTTCTAACAAATAGTATTCATACTCGATTTCATTGATAATATTATTATCTCTGGATACAGAAGTGTATGTAATAGTTTCTTTAATTTCAATAAGCCCAGCATTTTCAAGCCAATCCAAAAACATTCTTCGACCTATATCTAATTCTTTAGTCTTTGTCACAGTGATTAACTCGCTTACATTATTAATCATTTCTAGATGAAAGTATTGAGTCAAGGCTTTAGCGTATAATGTTAATAAACTGTCCAAGCTCTTGTTGAAGAGAGTTTCTTGGTCATAATTAACGTCGACACCAAACCAAACCCGGATATTCATATCGAGAATCCTCCAAGTTCATGATTCTATATTTAGACCCTAGATCTCGAGTCCGATTTTTACCCGTTCAGAGAGAGATTAAACTTCACTATACAGAATTAAACAGTATATGGCAAGAAAATACTTGTTCTCATTTAAAGATCACTTTGTTATGTACTTAAAATATTAGTTACGACAACAGGAAGGAAACTCCTTCTTGTAACGAATAAATATTATGTTCCACAAAAAAATCTTTATATATAAGTATGACTGTCAGTATGCCCTTATTCCCACTTAAAATACATCATAGGACTAATCGCGACGATTGCCGCTCCTCAGCCTGCTCGTTGACTTGTTGTTGAATCAAATACCAAATATCTGTTGTTGTTGACTTGGGTCAGACGAACCTTCATTAATAACGCATTAGGCCGGGCGCATACCGTAAGTTGGTGGCTTTCCTGGTCCTTCTTTTGTATATACAGCGCATTATGAAGCATACGAGCGCATGTTTGGTTCAATCCACGCTGTAAATACTTTCAGGAAACGAGTGTTGACTCCGTGTTGATTTTGCACATTAAAAAATACATCGCCAGGGCATATAATCTGCATGGCGATGTATTCATCAAGTAAGTACTGTTATCCGTATTTCCGTTCCGCTTCGTCTCCAATTGCGATGGGGTTATCCACGTATGAAATCCAATCACTCCAACTACCCGCATAAAGCTTCACCTTACTAAATCCCGCTTCCTGCAAAGCTAGAACATTCGGCGTAGCCGTCACGCCAGACCCGCAATAGACGACTAGCGACTTGTCGCGAGGCAGATCAGCAAACCTTGCAGCCTGCCCCTCCGCGTCCTTCCACCCACCATTCTCACCAAGCGCATCTTTCCAGAAGCGATTAATCGCGCCCGGGATGTGGCCGGCGACCTTATCGATCGGCTCGACCTCGCCGCGGTAGCGCGGGGCTTCGCGGGAGTCGATCAGAACGACCGAACCGTCAGCGGCTGCCACGATCTCTTGCACTTCTTCCACTTCGACCAGCATGTTATGCTGCACCGAAGCCAGGAACGGCGCCGGAATTAGCACCTTTTGCTCCGCGTTTACGAGCAAGCCGGCAGCTTTCCAAGCCGAGAAGCCCTCGTCCATAACGAACACTTGCTCTTGCCCAAGATACTTGAGCAACCACCACAAGCGCGAAGCCATCGCTCCGCCTTGGTCGTCATAAGCTACGACGCGCGTGGCGTTACCGATGCCCGCGCGGCTTAACGTCGCCGTTAGCTCAGCGATATCCGGCAACGGATGACGGCCGCCGTGCTCTTCGATCGGCGCGGATAGGTCCTTCTCGAGATCGAGATACACCGCGCCCGGAATGTGCGACTCCTCGTAAGCTTCGCGTCCCGCATCCGGCTTGCCTAGTTGGAACCGGCAATCGACGATGACGATATCCGGCTCGTACAATCTTGCGAACAACCACTTCATAGGTACGACATTTTGCATGTAGGAGGCCCCCTCATCTATACTCATTCCCCTATTTTCTCATTAATTACGCCTTAATGCCACTTTGGTAAGCACTCACATTGCAACATATGAAGCGATTAGAAAGACTGCGAGAAATGTCGAATGAGCGTGAATTCCTAGCCTAATCTCGCCTATTTCACACCTAATTAAATATTCTGAATATTTACTCAATTAGGCGGATGGAGTATGCTTAAGCCAGTAAAACAAGCAACACCAACAACGCAATACACTCACACCAGAGAGGGGATAGCCCATTGAACTAAGCGAGGCAAAACGTGAACCACCCAGACGCTTGGCGGACACGCGGGTATCCGAAAGATGGCAGCTCTGCAAACCAACAACACGGGAGGACGAACAGGACAAGCGCCGGAAGAAAATGAAGAAAGTACGACACGAACGCTAAGCCAAACTCGAAAGGCGAGGATACGCGGATCATGAAGAAACGGAGTTGCTCAACAATTGAATACGAATGATTACGGTTAATAAGAGTTCCGGTTATCGTTGATAAGCGGGACTCTTATTTTTGTTTACGTTTTTTAGCGTATCTTTAGATACCATTACCCCATTATTTGTAAGATATTAATGTTTCCTCGTGTCGAAAAGAGAGTATGGCTGAAATCATACCAAGACATCGATGGGGGTAGCTGGGCTTTGAGAACAACAATGGGTTCCTATTTGCGCACGGTATTAACGGTCGCAATGATCGTGGTTTTAACGGTGGCAATGCCGATTAGCGTATTTGCAGACGGAGCGAACGGCGCATCGCCTAAGCTGACCGAGAAGTGGAAATCGATAAATTTGTACGGATACCCTCTCGCTATTCAAACCGACGGTTCCGTATGGACTTGGGGAGAAGAGGAGGGCAAGGAGCCTACGCCTCCGACGAAGCTGCTTCATATAGATGGAGCGGAGCAAATCGTCCGGGGGATCGATTCCATTATCCTGTTGAAACAAGACGGAACGGTATGGAAATCCGATGGATGGAGAACGCCGGACAACATCGCCGAAATGGTCGAGCAAACCTTCACGCGTGTAGACGGCTTGACGGACATCGCAAAATTAGCCGGTGAAGACGTAGCATTGAAGCGCGATGGCACGGTCTGGGTTTGGGGTAACTTCGGCAGCACCTACAGCAACATAGTTTCCGATTACTATACTCCGGCTAAGATTCAGGAGCTTTCGGATATCGTAGATCTAGCGAAGGGTTCCAATAACGTACTGGCTTTGAAAAAAGACGGCACGGTTTGGGCGTGGGGAAGGAATACCTACGGTCAACTTGGCGATGGCACGATATCATCGCTGGACTCCAGCCTGATGAATATCACCAAAAATCATGATCGTAAGACACCGGCACAAGTCCTAGGGCTGCCCCCGATCAAACAGGTCGCTTCGAATACCTATGGCTCCTATGCGCTGGACGTCAACGGAAACGTCTGGAAGTGGGGATCGGACTCCTACAACGCTCCGGACGAGCATCTTACCCCCTTTAAGGTTGAAGGACTTAACGGGGTTACGGCCGTAGCAGCAGGAGAAGATCACGTTGCGGCGCTTAAAAATGACGGCACCGTATGGACGTGGGGAAATAACGATTACGGTCAATTAGGGGATGGCACGCAAAATCATTATAATACAGGAAATGGGTTTGTTAAGGACAGAGACCGAATTGAGCCTCAGCAAGTGCAGGGCATCGGTCGCGTAACTTCATTGCAAGTGACGGGAAATACGAATGTCGTCTTTACGGCGGACGATCAAATTATGAGTTGGGGCATCAATCGGCTTTCTCCCGCACCCTTGACCGAGCTGACGAGCGGTCCGTTCGATGCCGGGAATATCGACTTGTCGGGCTTTATCGTCGAGGGGGCTAATCTTGAGCCGGCCTATAGTGCGGTGATCAACGATTATAAGCTTACGGCTACCGGCAAGACGTTCACGATTAAGAGTACCGCCGTCAATCCGAATGCTTCGATCGCCGTAGACGGGAAGCCGCTGCAAGGCGACAGCATGAGTATCCCGACGGCAGGCGCTAACTTGCATCCGATCGAGATTACGGTAACTTCTTCGGACGGGCAGCATAAGCGCTCTTTTACGCTTAATGTTCAATCAGGTACCGTTGCCGTAAAAGGTAAAATGATCGTCGTTAACGGCCGTTTGCTCGGCTCGACGGAAGAAGCGGTCACTAAAGACGGGGTACTCTATATCCCGGCCCCCTCGCTACTCGCGGCACTCGATTTGAATGGCAAAGCGTCGCTCGTGGCAGGTAGCCAACAGGCCTTGTTGAACGGAGAGACCGTTCAACTGCCGGCGGCGCCGCAATTGATCGGCTCCAAGCTTATGGTACCGTTAAAATCCGTACAAGCCTTAACCGGCGCAACTACTAGCACCGTCGTATACGGCGAGCCCGTCACGCGCACGGTTTCGGATAGCGAGAAGAAGCTGACGACCGCTTATCAGAACGCGGCAAGCGAATATAAGAAGCAAGCGGCCGCTTACGACAAAGCGAAGTCCGCCGTCAATTCCGTTATGGCGACGGTTCCTGCCTTCTATGTTTTCGGCGAGATCAAGGAAGACGACCCGCACGATGTCTGGGGCTATACGTACCCCGTCAACGTGTCCGGAGTAAGCGCTCCCGGCTTCCTAACCAAATCGTCGAACATCGTCATCAAGAATCCGGACAAAAGCAAATTGGCTTTCGGCCAATATGTCGGCGGCGTACATTATTACTTAGGCAAAACAACCGGAAAAGGGCTGTTCGGCCAAACGGTTCCGATTTATATTTTCGGGCCTCCGCCTGCTAATATCGCCAGTAAACTCAACGGGGTCAACGGCAAGCTGACGGCAGCCAAGAAGCAGTTGGATAAAGCGACGACATCCCTTTCGACGTCGAAAAACAACCTGCTGAAGGGCGTGCGCGGCGAATACGACAAACTAATCAAGAAATCGCCTTCGGCCGGCACCTACTTGCAGTATGCAATGGCGTTAGTGGATGCGGCCACCTTGCTGAACGACTCGAATCTGCTCAAAGAAGCTAAAGGGAAAGTAGACAAAGCCGTTAAGTACAACGAATATGCGGACATCTTCTACGCCGTTTACGCTTCGCGCCATATCGATCGCGAAGATCGAATTAATGGCTACGCTACGCTCGCGGATTCCGATCCGTACCTCTTACTAAGCGCGCTAACGACAGCGGAGCAATATTACGACGTCGGGGTTCTATTCAGTCAGAACGAAGATTCGAAGGACTTGGCGACTTACGCGTTGACGAAAGCGGCGAAGACGGGCAATGCGGATATTAAGAAAAAGGCTGAAGCGCAGCTTCAGAAAATCGGCAAATAAACAAAAACAACCGCGAGCGATCGCGGTTGTTTTTGTTTAGGTTTAATCCTCAAACTCGACGTTATGGTAAACCTGCTGGACGTCTTCCAAGTCCTCCAGCGCGTCGATCAATTTATCGAACTGGGCTTGTCCCTCTTCCGGAAGCGTTACGTTGGTCTGAGGCAGCATGACGATCTCCGCAGTCGTAAACTCGGTAACGCCCGCGCGCTTGAAAGCTTCCTGAACGGCATGGAATTGGTCCGGTGCCGCGTAGACGATGACCGCGTCGTCTTCCTCGAAAACATCGCGTACGTCCGCATCTGCCTCGATCAGCAGCTCCATAACTTCGTCGGCCGATTTGCCCGTTAGGCCGAATACGGCAGTTGAGTCGAACATGTACGCGACCGAACCGTTGACACCCATGCTTCCGCCGTTCTTATTGTACGCGGAGCGAACGTCGGATGCGGTACGATTAACGTTATTCGTAAGCGCGTCTACGATAATCATCGAGCCGTTCGGGCCGAAGCCTTCATAGCGAAGCTCGAAGTAAGTCTCATTCCCGCTGCCTTTAGCCTTCTCAAGGGCACGATCGATGATCGCTTTCGGAACATTGTATGTTTTCGCCCGTTCGAGAACGACTTTCAGCGCGCGGTTCGATTCCGGATCCGGTTCGCCCTTCTTGGCGGCTACATAGATTTCGACGCCAAACTTGGCGTAGATACGGCTCGTATTGGCATCCTTCGAAGCTTTTCTTTCTTTAATATTGTTCCACTTGCGTCCCATGATCTGATCTGCCTACTTTCCTGTTATCGAGTGAAGCCTTTCACCCTATATTCGATACTTTATTTTCTCATTAGTCGCGCATTTACGCCACCTGCTGCGCTTCCACTCTTCGCTTAGAAGGCTGCGCCAGCACCAACGCGACGATAATCACGATTAACATTATAGCCGCTAGAACGGCGAACAACCACCGCGTCGCATCCGCGCCGTGCTCGTCGAGGAACCAGCCCGTCAGCTTCGGCATAAGCGCTCCGCCGATCCCGCCGAATACCATCATAAGGCTCGTGATCTTCTCGGACATGCCTGGCACGGCCCGATTGACGAAGACGATTGCGACCGCGTACATCCCCGACATCGCAAGTCCGATGAAGAACGTCAGCACGAAAGTCCCCGTCACCTGCTCTACGCCGCCCATGAACGCGAATAGAACCGCGCACGACACGCACGTTACCATCATGTACGTCCCGTTGCCCCACCGATCCGCCGCATGACCGGATACTAACCGACCAAGCACCATTGCTCCCCAATATGCGCCAAGCGATAGGGACGCCGTGGACTCCGCTAGCCCATTGTTCTGCACGAGCAACGACGGCAAATAGTGAACGAAACTCATCTCGAAGCCGACGTACACCAAGAAGAACAGCGCGCCTCCGAATAAGATCGCGACGATTCGGCCGCGGCTTCTCGTGCTCCGCTCTTTGGCTGCGGCTTCTTCGGCATGCTGGCTAATCGGCTGATCCAGCACGGTTGGCCACCTTACAAGCCACATTACCAACGTCATTGCCGCCAGCACGCTGACGACCGCGAACCCCATAACCCAATGTCCTTCCGAGATGAACCACGCGCCCACGAACGGCATGAGCAACGCGCCGACGCCGAACGACACCTCGACCCGGCTCATCGCCACGTTCGCGTTAGCCCCGGCCGCACCGATGATGAACGAGGCGACGACCGCCTCCGTCGTACCGAATCCGAACCCTGCAAAAGGCCCCGCCGTCAGCATCAAAGCCCAAGGAGGCTGACTGACGTACACCGCTTCCGCAACCGTCATAATGACGAGCGCCGAGAGCAGCAGCTTCTTTTTACCTATTTTACCGATCAACCACGGGGTCAGCATAACGCCGAACATCCCGCCGAGGAATTGGTGCATAACGAGCTGTCCGCCAGCTCCGTAATTGATGCCATATGCGTGAACCATCGGCTCCATAACCGCGCCGACGACCAATTGGCCTAAGCCGACCACTATGAAAGTAATACAGGCCAAGAAGATAAGCCGAGTCATCCTAATCATTTCCCCTTCCGCCATGAAGCGATCCTATTGCGTCACCCCATCATACCACGGCCCGCATCCGCCCAACTATGCACCATTATGTCGTATCTCTATCCAATCCTGTATACTAGAAGAGCTTATTCCCCGGGGACGCCAGCGTCCCGAAAATAAGGAGAGATCCCGCGTGCATCAAGAGAACGATCCCCCTACGAATTCCGGAGCGAACGATTTACATATGCAATTGTGCAAAATGACCGAAGAAGAGGCGCAAGCCGTCAGCGAGTGGCGTTACCCTGCGCCATACGACGTCTACCGCTGGCCCGCCTGGGCGGACATGCTGCGGGAAGGCCGCGAGCTCGCCGACCCAGACATCCGCCGCGAGCAATATCTATCCGTCCGAGACGCCGAAGGCGTGCTCGTCGGGTACATCCAACTCTTCGCGCTCGATCGTGCGATTCGCCTTGGCGTCGGCTTACGCCCCGATCTATGCGACCGCGGTCTCGGCAAGCAACTCATCCAACTCGCGATTCAAGAAGCTACCCGCCGCAAACCGGGAGCGGAGATCGATCTCGAGGTCGAGCATTGGAACAAACGAGCGAATCGCGCCTACGAGAAGGCCGGATTCGTCATCACCGACTACTATTCGCGGAGAGCGACGCACGGCATCGTTAATATTTACTGCATGGTATGGAAGCCAACGAAGCAGGCATAACCGCCAATCCCGCGTCATAAATGTATAGTGGCCAACCAGAATCTGCTGGATAGCGTTAGGAAGTGTAGCCCTATCAGGGTGTTAATCCAACCCCGTAAAGGAGGCAGTTCCGCAAAGTGAAGGCGCTAAATCTAGTCAGCTTGATTGTCACGATTCTCGGCGGTCTCAATTGGTTATCGGTCGGTCTGTTTAAGTACGATGTCGTCAGCGAAATTTTCGACGGCACGGAAGAGACGGGGGCGCGGATCGTCTACACCGTCGTCGGCGTCGCGGCGATTTTGTCGCTCGCAGCGCTAGCCAAGATTGCCAAAGAAGACTAAAGGGGCACGAAGAAGCCGCCGGGGGATCCCCCCGGCGGCTTTCTAATGGTTTATAGTTGTGGCAGAAACCGGCGAGCTTAGGTGGATAAGCGGCTTTTCCGCTCATCTCCTCGGTTTCGCAGTATTGCCGCGCGCCAGTCCTAGACCGGCAAAGGAACCGTCGTGCCCGCGAACTGCGCTCCGTGCAGACGCGCGTACGCGCCTCCCGCGACGATCAGCTCCTCGTGCGTGCCGTCTTCCTCGATGCCCTCTTCCGTCACGACGATAATGCGATCCGCATGGCGGATCGTCGCCAAGCGATGCGCGATAATAAGCGTCGTCCGGTTGTGCGACAGCTCTTCCAGCGCTTGCTGGATGAGCGATTCCGTCTCGGTGTCGAGCGCCGACGTGGCTTCGTCCAAGATCAGGATCGGCGGGTTCTTCAAGAAAATCCGCGCGATCGACAACCGCTGCCGTTGCCCGCCGGACAGCTTCAGTCCGCGTTCGCCGATGAACGTATCGAGCCCTTCCGGCAACGCCTTAAGCATTTGCTCCAGGCTCGCTTTGCGCGCGGCATCCCAAATTTCCTCTTCCGTGGAACCTAACCGTCCGTAGACGATATTTTCGCGAATCGTGCCGTTGAACAAGAAGACGTCCTGCTGCACGATCCCGATCTGGCTGCGCAACGAATGCTGCGTCATATGCCGAATGTCGATGCCGTCGATCGTTATCGAGCCGTCATCGATCTCATAAAATCGCGGAATCAAGCTGCACAACGTCGATTTCCCCGCCCCGGACGGACCGACTAGCGCCACCGTCTCGCCCGCTCGCACCCGCAGGTCGACACCCTTGAGCACGTGCGAATGATTTTCGTACCCGAACGTCACCCGCTCGAACGCGATATCCCCTCTAAGGCGCGACGCCACGATCGCATCCGGCGCATCCTTCACGTCCGGCTCCGTATCCATCAGCTCGCAATAACGGGCAAAGCCCGCCATTCCTCTCGGGTACAGCTCCAATAACGCATTGATTTTCTCGATCGGCTTAAGAAAAATATTCACGTACAGCAAGAAGCCGACCAGAGCGCCGTAACTCAGCTTGCCCTGGTACGCGAACCACGCGCCGAACACGAGTACGACGACCGTGATGAACCGCGTCAGCATGTAGATGCTCGCCGAAGTGAACGAAATCGTAAAATACGACCGCAGCTTCGCCAGACGGAACCCGCGATTTTGCTCGGTGAAGCGCCCCAGCTCGAAGCTTTCGTTGCCGAACGACTTCACGACGCGAATGCCCGAGATGCTGTCTTCGACGCGCGCGTTCACTTCGGCGATCTGCACGAACATTTGTGTAGCCGCGTTATTCAGCTTCTGGTTAAAGTAGACGATAATCCACGCCAGGAACGGCACGACGATGAACGTAATGAGCGCGAGCTCCCAGTTCACCATGAACATGATGCCGAACACGCCGACCAGCGTCATCAGCGCGATGAACAAATCCTCCGGCCCGTGATGCGCCATCTCCCCGAGATCGAACAGATCGTTCGTCATGCGGCTCATGATCTGCCCCGTCTTCGTATTGTCGAAGAACCGGAACGATAGCTTCTGCACGTGCTCGTACAGCTTCCGGCGCATGTCCGTCTCGATGTTGATGCCGAGCATATGACCCCAATAGCTCACGACGAATTGCAAGCCCATGCTAAGCAAATAGAGGGCGAGCAACGACGCGCACACCCAAGTCACCTTGCCCCATTCGCCTGTCGGCAGCAACGTGTCGATCATCCATCGGACGCCCATCGGAAACGCAAGCTCGAGCAAAGCCACGACGATCGCGCAGCTGAAATCGAGCATGAATAACTTCTTGTACGGCTTATAAAAGGTTAAAAAACGACGAATCATTGCGTATGCCTCCGTGCATAAAACAATCGTTAAGATTGGCGGATACGCGCCCTGCCCTCAGGCCGGCGAACCCGCTTTATTGATCGTAAGCTTTTGCGGAGCGGATGTCTAGAAGCGTTAGACCCCCCGAGTGCCATGTCGTCAGCCGCAGCGTCACTTTCCGGAAGTCGATGGAGATGAACGGGTGATGCACCTGTGCCTCCGCGATATCCGCCACTTTGTTCACGAACGCGATAGCTTCCGGGAACGTCGGGAACATGTATCTCCTCGCGATCCACTTGCCGTCCTCTTCGACTTTCCACCCCGGCAAATCCAGCAGCGCCTCCTGCAGCTCCGACTCGCTTAATAGCTCGTGCTTGGCCATCGTTAACACTCCTTCAATGATTAAGTATTTTCCCGATCAGCCTACTTCGTCCCCGACGGATACTCCAATTCGCTGGCGATAGCCATAAGCTCTTCCTTCGTGCGTCCTTGATCCTGGCTCACGACCGTATATTGAAGCTTATGCTCCTCCTCTTCCCATACGACAGCCTGGAAAACGCCGTTGCGGACATAGGAAGCATCATACTGTCCGATGGAGACCCGCTCTTGCAGCGTGTCCTCGTTGGGGAACGTAAAGAACTGCTGCGTCAGGCCGTACTTGTTCCTGAACCAGCCGACTGCATCGTCATTATTAAAGCTGAGCACTCTGAGCGTGAACAAATCCGCGCCATTGACATAGTGAAGCTGGACGCCGTCGATGTCCTTCGATTTAACGAGACTCTTATCGATTCGACGTTGTTCCTTGATGGCCTCGGCTTTCAAAGCGGATTGTTCCGGTTCCGTTAAATCGTCGTACCCGTAAGCCACTTCAGCAAAAACCAACCGGTAGCTTGTCGGCATTTTAAATTCCGGAAAAACCTTCCTTAGATCATCTAAAGTGGCCGGCCACGAGGAATAATCGTAGTTAATGAGCAATGCCGCCTCGTTAACCTTCTCCGATAGCTTGGGATCGTAAAATCTCCATCCGCCGGTCGAGGTTGGAATCCCTTCGAAATCTTTCGGTTCCCCGACGAATAGCCTGTGCTGGATCTGACCTTTGCTATTTCGCAAATCCATATAGTGAAAATAAGTAGTCGCTGCGTAAGTGAATCCGCTCAAGATGACCAGCGCCATAGCGAAAATCGCGATCCGCACTGTCCATGTTAACTGACGATAGCGGCCGATCAAGCTGATCTTATTGGCTTCGGCGCGCACTTTGCGGAGCACCTTGTCTTTCAAATACTCGGGCGGCCGGATGGAATGTCCCTTGAGCACAATCGCTTCTCTTACTTCGTTCTCAATATCCATGCATCCTTCACGTCCTTCCCGGGCGACAGGTTCCAGATCGCCTGTTTTTTGCGCAGCTTTTCCAAGCCTGCGTTCAATCTTGATTTCACCGTGCCGGTGGGAATGCCGAGTAAGTCAGCCACTTCCGCATGCGTATAGCCGTTCAAATAATGAAGAATGAGCACCGTCTTATATTTGAGAGGAAGCGCATTGATCTGATGGAGCAGAAGCTCGTTCGCCACGTTATCGACGACGGTTCCCGCGAAATCCGCCTCCTCCGCGCTCTCGAATCGCTTGGCTTTGTCCAACAGACGGGTCAGCTTCCAATGCTTTCGCTTGTAGTCGCTCACCTGGCGAACTACGATTCCGTTCAACCATTTATCGAAAGGGCGCGCACGGTCGTAGGTATGGAAAAAACGGAACAGCTGCGTATACACGTTCTGCACGATATCGTCCGCCTCCGCCTTGCGCCCGATGAGGAAGTAGACCAGTTTGTACACCTTCAATATGGTCAAATCGTAGATGGACTCGAAGGCGTTCGGATCCCCGTCCAAGTGACGCCCGATCCAGTGCTGTACGTCGTCCTGATCTTGCGCTTGTTCTTGCATATCGCACCCCCTCTTATAGCTAACATTAGCAAATTATTGGAAGAGCGTTCGATTTATTTTGGGTATGGGGACAGCAAAAAACCACAACCGGGTTAGGTTGTGGTCGTTAAGGGAATTGTCTCGACTCGCTCCAACGTTCCATACTTGCGTCGATATCGCTCCAACAATCGAATCCACGAAGGCGCGAACACCGTCAAGAAGAACACGTTGGCCGTCGCATGGATAATCTCGAACGGCATGCCGAGCACGTACTTGGCGATGACCGCGTCCCACGAGTGCGTCTGCATCCATTGATCGAGCGCGAGCGTCAAGTTCATAATCCAGCCGAAAAGAAAGCCCCACGCAAGCCCGAACAACGCGAGCGGAATCCGTTTGCGGCGCCATTCGCTGCGGTGTGCGAACAGTCCCGCCGTATAGCCGGCCATGCCCCAGGCGAACATCTGCCACGGCGTCCAAGGTCCTTGACCGAGGAAGAAGTTCGACACCAGTCCGACGGTGGCGCCGACCATCCAGCCCGCTTCCGCGCCGAACACGACGCCGGAGATGATGACGATGAACGTAACCGGCGTGAAGCCCGGAAGCAGCGCGGCGAACGGGATTCGGCTCACCGTCGCGACCGCTGCCATGACCGCGATCAGCATTAGCTCGCGGGCTTTGCGTTCCCGGCGCTCGAAGCGCAGGGCGAACGGAATCATCGACAGCAGCACGAGCACTAGGCCGATGAGCAGCGAATTGCCCCGCTCTAGCGCCATGTAGGCTAGAGCGATGTAGGCCGCGGCGATCGACGCGATGAGTAGCTTCGCGGATAGCCGCTTGGAGCGGCGGGTTGGTGATGGCGGTGTCGATGCTGCAATGCGGCCGCCATGGGATGCCGGTGTCGATGTTGGTAGCGGTATCGATGGCGGAGTTGTCGTTTCATGTTGCCCAATTGGTGATGTCGGTGACAGTTGCGGTGACGGTTGCGGTGTTGATATCGACGTCGGTGTCGTCATCGTTGCGTAGCCACCTCCCTATGCGCATGGCCATCCGCCATCAGGCGATGGAGCGGCGGCGCGTAGAACACGTTGCCTTCGAAGAACGGCTCCGGCTGACCGTCCGCGACGATCTCGCCGTGGAACAGCAGCGCGCAGCGATTCGCGTAAGCCGCGGCGAATTCCACGTCGTGCGTCGCCATGAGCAGCGTCGTGCCTTGGCGGTGGATGCTTTGTAGATGCGAGCCGAGCGTCGCTTTCACGTAAGGGTCGAGCCCCTTCGTCGGCTCGTCGAGTAGCAGCAGCTGCGGCTTGCCCAGCAGCGTCATCGCCAGCGCGCCGAGCTGCTGCTCGCCGCCGCTCAAGTCGTGCGGATGGCGGCTTAGCAGATCGCCGAGACCGAAGCGGTCCGCGATGTCGCGTGCTTCCCGGTCTGCGTTCGCCGCACCGGCGCGGGCAGCTGCCGCCGTCAAGTCGGCGAGCAAACTCTCGTGCGCGTAGTGCAGCAGCGGATTTTGGGCCAAATAGCCGATAGCGGCGAACTTGGCTTTCGATTTCATGCGGGCGAGCGGCGTGCCGTCCAGCCGCACGTTACCCCGTAGCGGCTCGCGCAGTCCGGCGAGCAGCTGGAGCAGCGTCGACTTGCCGCTGCCGTTGCCGCCGAACAGCGCGACCCAGTCGCCGCGAGCGACGCGCCAGTCCAATCCCCGCAGCACCGCCGGGGATCGCTTGTCGTAGGCGAAGAAGAGCTGGTCGGCGGCAAGTAGCGGAACGCTGCCATTGCCACCACCGCTAGTCTCCCGCGACGGCGCGCTATCCCCTTCGCTCAGGCGAGGCTCCCGCGACGCACCCGCCCGTGGCAGACTCCCCGCCTGCGCCAGCCAAGCGCGCGCTTCCTTTACCGTAAGCGGCGGCTCCGCGATCGCCGCCTCTCGCGCCAGCGCCCACCGCGTAACCGACGGCAGCGCCGCGTCCCAATGCGCGTCCCGCCGCTGCCACGCTTCGCGCGCAAATGCCCGCGGCTCGCCGTTGAACACGATCCGCCCCTTCTCCATGCGAACGACCCGATCCGCCAGCGGCAACAAGTCGTCTATACGATGCTCGCTCATAATAACCGTAATGCCCCACTCGTCGTTCAGCCGCTTGATCATCCCGAGCAGCTCCCGCGCCGCGAGCGGATCGAGCTGCGCCAGCGGCTCGTCGAGCAGCAACACTCGCGGCTGCAGCATAATCGCCGCCGCCAAGTTCACGAGCTGCTTCTGCCCGCCGGACAGCTCATCCGTGCGCCGGTCCAGCAGCGGCTCGAGGCCGAAGAAGCCGGCCATCTCCGCCAATCTGCGACGCATAGCGCCCTGCGGCACTCCGAAATTCTCCATGCCGAACGCCAGCTCATGCTCCACCGTATCGACAACGAGCTGATTGTCCGGCTGTTGCATGACAAGCCCGATCTGCGCGGCAAGCTCCCGCGCCGGCCAATCCTGCAGCGGCACGCCGTCCAGGACGATCGCACCGCTCATGCGGCCTCCCGGCGACACTTCCCGCTTTAGCAGCCGAAGCAACGTCGACTTGCCGCTGCCGGACGGACCGCACAGCACGACGAACTCACCGCGCCCCACGCCCAACGTCACGGCGGAGAGCGCAGAACTAGCCGCATCCGGATAAGCGAAAGTTACTTGTTCGAGGCCAAGATGCGCCATGTTCTGCGGTCCCTCCATTCCAAGCCTAGCGGCAGTAATATAAATCCGATATAACTAGCCATTGCCACGATATCTCCCGCACCTAACCGGAAGCTCCCGAGCTTAGGGTAAATGTTCATCGTGCCGTTCCCGCTTCCCCAAGCCGCAATAACGATGCCCGCGCAGATAGCCAAACCGCCTAGCGTCCAGCCATCCCGCGCGCGAAAACGATAGCCCAAGTACGAGCTGCGCGGCCCCGTTCCGTACCCTCTCGCCTGCATCGAGTCCGCCGTCTGAAGCGCATCCTCCAGTGTCCACGCAAGCAGCGTGCCGACGATTCTCGCGCCATTCCTAGCCCGCGTCGCCAGCGATCCCTCCAGCACCGTCATGCCGCGCGTTCGCTGAATAAGCATCAGCTCGCTCATACGTCTGCGAAGCCGCGGAACTAAGCCGGTCGCCATCATAGTGACGAGAGCTGCCTTCGGCGATACTTTCGTGAACAGAAATAGGAACTTCTGCTCCGTCATGACGAGCCGGTACGAGACGAACAGCGTCAATACGAACAATATCGACAACGCCAGCGTCATACCGTAGACGACCGACTCTAGCGTCAACGGCATATCCCCGATGTACGTGATAACCGTTCTCCCGCGATGGGACAGAATCGGATTGGTCACCATAATGAGCACGAACCCGGTGATCATCGGGATGCTCCATCGCCGCCATTCCCGCCCGCTGTCCAAGTGCACATTGACGACGATTGCGGCTATCCAAGCCACCGCGAGCAACACCGGATGAAACAGCAACATGCCGAAGGTTATCCCTCCGGCATAGTAGACGAGCAGTACGATAGGATGTAACGATCGGAATCCGAAGCCCTCGCTCATGGCGCCGACCCCTCTCCGGATGCGGCAAGCTCATCGCTCTCGACGTAGAGCCACTCGAGCCGGTCTCCCGACTTAAGCTCGTACGAACCCGCTCCGATATCCGGCACGGCGCCGTTCACGCGGAACTTCCACCCGCTCGTCGGACCGTTGTCGAATTCGTATAAACCGTCGATTCCTTCTATATAAGTCATCGCGCCGCTGCCGCGAATTTCGTACGCAAGCCGATGCGCTTTAGCGACCCGCTTCAGCACGGACGAGGCGGTATCCCCATCCTTCAGGGTCACCTGCTCCGCGTCGACGATCGTACCCCATTCTTCATTCCCGATAATCGAAAAGGTTACTTCCTCTACGACCGGCGTTGCCGAATCCGAAGCCGCAGGCTTCTCAGCCCCGGCCTTCCCGCCAGCCGACCCAACATCCGACGGCGCAACAGCACTTGGCAATGCCGATTCCTCAGCTCCCTTAACCATCTCGCCAGTAGCATCTGATTCTACCTCTTGCGAAGAGTCAGGGGACGCAACGGGCGAGTTCCCCGATTCGGCGGATGACCCGGCAGCCTCTTCGCTCGCAACCGGTGCAATTTGCGATTCCACACTAGCCGACACCACAGGCTGCTTACCTGCATTGTTCGCGTTGACGCCCGAGCAACCTGCTAACACCGCCATCGCAACCAGCAATGCGACAACGCAACGTAGCAACGCCCCCATTTTCCTCCCCATTGCTCCCCCTCCTCTCTCCAAAGTCCTCATCTATACTTACGCTGCTTATTTCACGCGATTCGCGATAACGATGCGGGATGCGATGACCGCAGCCTCTTCGCGCGTCAGCACTGCCTTAGGCGAGAAGCTTCCCGCATTAGCCGTCATCCAGCCGTTCGCAATTACCGCTTGTACCGAGTCGACAGCTCCGGCACTCACTTGCTTGGCATCCTTCAGCGCAACGGTTCCATCCGCCTTCAATTTAAGCGCGCGCGTCAGCAAGACCGCCGCTTGCTCTCTCGTCAGCGTCGCGTCCGGCGCGAACTTCGTCTTCGACACGCCGCTCGCAAGCCCCGCTTTCACCGCTGCCGCGACATCCCCGGCGTACCATGCCTTCGCCGGCACATCGGTGAACGCCGTAGCTCCGGCTTCCGCCTTCAGACCAAGCGTGCGAACTAGCGCGGACACGAACTCAGCGCGCGTAACCGCCTGCTTCGGCTTGAAGCTTGCATCCGCCGAATCGCCAATGCCACGCATGACGCCCGATGCCCTGGCAATGCGAACGCCGGACTGCGCCCATTGCGCAACGTTCTTTTCGTCCACGTAATGACCGGTTACCGCTAGCGGCGCTACCGCGCGCACGACGTTAGGCGCAGCGTCCTTCGCATAACCCGTAGCTTGAATCGCGTACAGGCCTTCCTTTAAGCCCTTGAACGTTGCCTTGCCTTTAGCGTCTGTTACCGCCGTACTCGTCCCCACCGTGACAGTCACGCCCGCAAGCGGCTGCCCAAGGGGTTGCGTTGTATCATAACCATTAGTCCAACTCCAAGGGAAGTTCGTCACCTTGACGGCGAAATCTTGCCCCGGCAGCGGTTGCGAAGGGTTAATCGCAATCGGCTCCGCCAGCTTTGTCGCATCCCCGCCGTAATATACAAGAATTTCGTCGCCGTCCTCGAGCATAAACGCGTCAACGCCCACCGTAGGGTAAACCCACCAACCGTCCCTATGGACCGCGTAATACCAACCGTCATAGCCGCCGTACTTTGCTCCGGCTACACCGGCGATCGAGTCGATATATTTGCCGAAGCTTAACGTCTTCACGTCGTATTGAACCCCGGCCGCTTTAAGCATCGTTTCCACGGCTTCCAGCGCCGTTCCGCCTTTGGCCGAGCCGGATGCGATCGCTCCGGCGTCGCCTTCCACGCGAACGCTAACCCGCATCTCGTAGGCATCTACTTGAATTTTGGACTCCCATGCCAAGTAAGTCGGCGCTTTGCCGCTCGCATATCCGGTCACGGATGTGGTCAACTCGCCTTGCGCCTTCAAAGTGAACGTCGTGACGCCGTTATCGCCCGTTACGGCAACTTGGTCGCCGATCTTTACGGTCGCCTTAGCGGCCGGACCGACGATAACTTTGCCGGTGTCCCAATCGTACGTTTCCTTGTCTACTCGGACGGTTACCGGCTGGTTCTCGCGCGGCTTAACCGGATCTATCGTCACCGAATGAATGAGCTGCGTGCCGATATCTCCGTAATAGACGTACATTTGATCGCCGGCTTTAAGCTGGAACGTTCCCATGCCTTCGACGATGGTGACCCAAGCGCCGTCGCGCTTCACCGCGAACTGCCAGCCATCGTATCCGCCGAGGCTCGCGTTCTCGACGCCCCCGACCATTGTTGGATACGGTCCGAATTGCGGGTGCCTAGTAATCGTATATGGCGTACCGCTAGATTTTACTACGTTTACGAGAGCCTCAAGCGCCGTCTTGCCGTTCACCGATCCGCTTGCGATCGTGCCGCTTAACCCGTTGACGACGACCGACGCTTTGCCGGTAGCTCCTAGCCCTGCATACAAACCGGGCAGTCCATCCTGCCAGCGATCTACCGCCGTCAACCCGAGCAGCGCATAGAACGTCGACATCGCGTCGGCTTTGCCGTCTACCGCGTGCGCGAACCGTCCGTCCGCTTGGCGGAATTCCAGCAGCCGAGCCAGCGCCGACACGCCGTTCTTTTGGAATCTCGTATCCTTAATAGGATCGATGCCGAGAGAAGTCAGCGCAACCAACACTTGTACCGAGCTCTCGCTCGATTCCGTCGGATTGCCGAAGCCGCCCGTCGAACGCTGTGCCGCGGACAACCACGTCAACGCCGCATCGACAATGCCGCGCACGTCCGCGCGATCTTGATAAGGCGCGAGCGCCGTAAGCACGATTCCCGTAACGTCTACGTCGCTCTTGCCCGGAGCTAGCGACCATCCGCCGTCGGCGTTCCGATTGTCCACCAACCACTTGATCAGCTTATCCCGCGTCCAAGTCGCGCCGGCTCCCGGCTCGTAACCCGTCGCATCTAGCGCGATCAGCGCGTAAGCGGGCGCGTTCGGCCCTTGCGCCGTCATTTTCTCGAAATTCGCGATTTTCGCGGGCAGGTTGCTATGCCCCTCGCCGATGCTCGTCGCATCGCCGCCGCTCGCGTTAACCGCCAGCGCGACGCGCGCGAAGTCGGTCACGAGACGAAGGCTTCCGTCCGTAACGCTCTGCTCCGCCACCTTCATGTATCGGTCCGCGATCGGTTTGCCCGAACGCGCGAGTCCGAAAGCGATCCAGTCGTTGGCCGGCTCCGACGGTTTCCCCAGCAAGCCTTGCAGTTGGCCGAGCGCTTCCGTTACTTGCGCCCGCGTCGGCGCGACGCCAGCCGCTTCTTCCGCATGCGCGCTTCCCGCAAAAGCCCCCAACGCACCTTGCAGCAAGACGACCAATGCCAATACGGAGCTCAGCAACGCCCGCATGAACCTCGAACCTATGAACCTATTCTTTTCCCCTGATACTCCCGCTATCAAACCGATCTCCCCCTCGACTCATTGCCCTCCCGGGCACCTGCATCAAGTGAATGTTCAGCTTCCCCATTCGTATGAACAACAAAAAAACATCCCCCAAAGACCGAGGGATGTTTGCGTGATGGCACACACTTCGAATCGCGCCGATGCGCGAACGGCAGACGGTTAGCCCGTAACGGATACGGATCCTCTGCCTAGTGCTTCGCTGACGCTCGCCCAACTCTAACCTGCCGCGCGATCGCAGCGAATGCCGCCACACCTCCCCTATTCCTCGTAGGTTATCGGGTGTTTGTCGAAAACAGGTAGGTTTCCTGGCTCCTGGATCATCGCTTGCCGGGCCTTCCCACCCGCGTCTGACGACGCGCGCAGTGGCTAATCCGGTTCGCTCCCCATGGACAGTGGCGGGACCGCGTCGGTTTTGCACCGAACTTCTCTATTAAGCTCTTGCGAGCACCTGTTTTCCGCCGAATTCACTTGTGTAGCCATCTTATCACGCGATGTGGGCACTGTCCATATGCCGCGGTCCTAGTAATGTCCGACGAATAAATTCCGAATAACTGCGAAAATCCTGTTTAACCTCTAAAGCTTTGCGCACGGAATGTCGATAAACCTATTAACGTGTCGCTTCAGCTTGCACGTGCTCATCTCGTCTTCAATTAATCCTTACATATACTGGGGTGTACCATGAAAAATTCAACAATTATAGGATTATCTGTCGGCTTAGTGGCTCTGCTGTTCGGGATGTACCTCAAGGGGGCGCCGTTAGTCAGCCTGATCAACAATCCGGCGGCGTACATTATTATTTTCGTCGGAACAGCCGCATCCATTTTCGTGGCTTTCCCTATGCAAGACCTTAAGAAGATTCCGAAGCTGTTCAAGATTACGTTCTCGGAGCCTGTACTGCTTCCGCGCGAGCAACTCATCTACATGTTCATGGAATGGGCGACCATTACTCGCCGCGAAGGCTTGCTGGCGCTTGAAGCCCGCGTCGAGGAAATCGAAGACCATTTCCTTAAGGGCGGCATGCGGATGATCATTGACGGCAACGACCAGGACTTCGTTAGAGATGTCCTTCTCGAGGATATTTCCGCAACCGAGGATCGTCACCGTTCCGGCGCGCTAATTTTCGCTCAAGCCGGTATGTACGCGCCCACGCTCGGGGTACTCGGCGCCGTTATCGGTCTGATCGCGGCATTGCAGAACCTCGACAACATGGAATTGCTCGCGCACGCCGTTGCCGCCGCGTTCATCGCTACGTTGCTCGGTATTTTCAGCGGATACGTCCTGTGGCATCCGATCGCGAACAAGCTGAAGCGCTTGTCCAAGCGCGAAGTCGATCTGAAGCTCATGATGGTCGAAGGTCTTCTCTCCATTCAATCCGGCGTATCGACGATCGCCATTCAACAGAAGCTCCTAGTCTTCCTAACTCCTACGGAGCGTCGGGTGTTCAACGAGAAGGAGGACGAGCGCGGTGAGCAGAAAACGGCATGAACCCCACGAGGAACATCCGGACGAATCCTGGCTACTGCCTTATTCCGACTTAATGACGTTGTTGCTCGCCCTGTTCATCGTGCTCTATTCGGTAAGCTCGGTGAACACGTCCAAGCTTGAAGAGTTAAGCAAAGCGTTCAAGACCGCCTTCAGCAACGGCGTTGGGGTTCTGGACAACGCATCGGTATTGGACGAAGACAACCGGGTTCGCCGAACAGAAGAGAATAGCACGCGTAAAGACAACGGCAAAACCCGCGAGAAGCTTCAGCAAGAAGAACAGCAGAATCTCGAGCAGCTGAAGCAGCAGCTCGACAAATACATTCAAGCGAACGGCTTGTCGTCTCAACTCGAGACGCAGCTGAACCAATCGCAATTGCTCATTACGATCCGCGACAACGCCCTGTTCGCATCGGCAAGCGCCGACGTGAAGCCGGAAGCGCAGAAGCTGGCATCCGCGATCGCGCAAATGCTAGAAGGCTATCCCGACTACGAGATTCAAGTGGCCGGACATACCGACAATCAGCCGATCAACACGAAGGAATTCCCGTCTAACTGGGAGCTTAGCACGAAGCGCGCCACGAACTTCATGAAAATTTTGCTCGAGGACGCGAAGTTCGACCCAAGCCGCTTCAGCGCTACGGGTTACAGCGAGTTCCGTCCGCTCGAATCGAACAATTCGGTGGAAGGCCGCTCGAAAAATCGCCGCGTAGAAGTGTCCATCTTGCGGAAGTACATCGAGCAAGATTCAACGGGCAGCAACGAGGTTTCCGTTCAAGTGGCGGACGCTTCGCAATAACGACGAATAAAGCCTTCAACCCACGTCCGCCGTGGATTGAAGGCTTTTCTTTATGCGCCGTATAACGATTAATCCAAATTTACCGTCGTCTTGCCCGACAATTCGATCGAGCGCTTCACGAGCATCGCCATCGCGTCGATACAATAAGGCCGCGTCTCCTCGCTCAGCGGAATGCAGCTAAGCTCCGTGCAAGCGATAATGATGCATTGGCATTCGCTCTCGTCAACCAGCTTGCGGATGATCGCTTCGAGCTTCTCCGGGCTGATGTCGTTGTCCCGCTTCACGTCTTCGTAAATAATACGCATGATTTCGGCTTGTATCGTATCGTCGATCTCATGATAGCGCATCTGGTTCCGCGCGCAAGCGTCGCGGTAGATGCCGCTGCGCAGCGTGCCGGTCGTCGCCAAGATGCCCACTTTGCTCCCCGCTTCGTAGCGGCGCGCGATCTCTTGCAGCGTCTCGTCCACCATGTTGATGATGTTGATGCCGGTCATCGCTTGCATGTCATTATAAAAATAGTGCGAGGTATTGCACGGGATTGCGATATTCGACACGCCCGCGTACTCCAACAGCCGAATGTCTTTCTCCACCGCGTTCAAGAAGCGATCGCCTTCTCCGGAGAGAATAACCGTCGTTCGGTCCGGCAGCGACGCATGGTTCAAGATGACCATGTCGATATGGTCTTGATCGCGTTCCACGGCCGTATGGTCGACTAACATATCCAAGAAAACGGCGGTAGCCTTCGACCCCATGCCGCCAATAATGCCTAATCGTTTCTGTTCCATAGCTTAACCTACTTTTGATGCTTATTTGCCTAGCAACAGCTCGCGAGCGATCGCCGCACCGGGATCCATCCCTTGGCAGCCGGCCAGCAGGATCAAATCGCCTTTGGAGGCTTGTCTCAGCGCATGGGCGATGGCGTCCGGCAACTCGTCGTACAAGTTCACCTTGATGTTCGCCGCGGCCATCACTTCCCGGAATACCCGTTCTTCCTCGTCCGACACCTTGTCCTTGGACGTGACGTGCGAGATGCTCTTCGTCGCCGTAATCTCATTGATCTCCAGACGGGCCAGCCATTCCACGATCGCTTCGGCATTCTCGCGGTTAACGGTCGGTCCGCGATCGCCGCGGATCGCGTATACGAGCTGCAGGCGCTCGAAGTCCATGAAGCGGAGCGTCTCGAGCGTAACGTTGATATTGCCGGGATTGGCAAAATGATCGTCGATAATCGAGAAGTCACCCTCATGAATGAATTCGAAACGGCGCTCTACGCCCCGGAACTCGCTAAGCGTGCGCTGGATCGTCTCTACGGACACGCCGCACAGCAGCGCGATAATGATCGCGACCATCGAGTTGTACACCGAATGCAGCCCTGGCACGCCGAGCGACACTTCGAACTCGCCGGGCGCGAAGTCGATGCCGTTCACGTTGAACGGCTTCACGATCTCGAGCTTGAATCTCGCTCTTCCTGTAGATAGATCGAGATCCTTGCAATAAATATGCCCTTCGCGGCTCTTCACGCCGAAGGTCACGACCTGAGCCTTCGTCTCGCCTACGAGGGAAGCGGAGTACGAATCGTCCAAATTAAGAATGGCTGCCGCATGCGCGCCCGCGTTGCGAACCAAGCTGGACTTCGCTTTAAAATAATTTTCGAACGAGCCGTGCGAGTCGATATGTTCGCGGCTCAAGTTGTTAAACGTCACGATATCGTAATCGACCTGCTCGACCCGATGGGTCTCGAGCGCGGCGGACGATACTTCCATGCACACATGGGATACGCCGCGGTCGACCATTTGGCCAAGATAAGCTTGCAAATCAAGCGATTCCGGCGTCGTAAGCTCGGCCGGAATCGTCGTGTCGTCGATCTTGATGACGACGGTGCCGATCAAGCCGGTCTTAAGTCCGTGGTTTTCCAGTATGGCGTTCGCCATATAGGAAGTCGTCGTCTTGCCGTTCGTCGCGGTAATTCCGATCATCATCTTCAACTTGTCCGCCGGGCGTCCGTAGAACGCCGCGCCCAGACGCGCCAGCGCGATACGGCTGTCGGCCACGCGGATTTGCGGAATGTCGATGCCGTCCTGGAACCGCTCGACGATCGCCGCCACGGCGCCGCGTTGTGCCGCACCCGCCAAATATTTATGTCCGTCCGTCTTGTAACCGGTGACGCAGACAAATAAGTTGCCTTCGGATACTTTCTGCGAATGGTACGCGATGCCAGACACCTGAATATCCGCGTCCCCGCGCGAATCTAACGTTGTAAGCGATGTAAGAAGCTCCTTGAGCGATACCATCTGCGGTTATCCCCTTCCTGAAACCAGAAACCAAACCGTTAAAGCCTTGTTACCTGCTGGATCTCTTCGCGTATTTGCCCCGAAGCATTCGGACGAAGGAGAAGAACGGCTTCGGATCGCTCCAGCTCCAGATGGAGTGCGCTTTGCGCTTTAAGAGCGACCGGAACACTTGTCCGAACGTAAGCTGCTTCGTTTTCAAGTAACCCCTGATCGCCAGCAGATCCTCGTACGCATACCAGAAGACGATATTCGTATCCTTCTCGATAGCGGACGGAGGAAGCGGATTGCCGGTAAGCTCGCGATAGGTGATATACGGAATGTTAAGACCCGCTTTATTGATTAGCGTGTTGAAGTTCGTAATCCGTACGTTAATCTCGATCAAGTAGTATGTGCCGGTCTCGGCGTCTTTCTTGAACTCGATTTCGGCGAATCCTTTGAACCCTACCTTTTCGAAGAAAGGCGCCCCGATATCGTAAAGCTCGGGTACGTACTTCTGCCCCGTGTAGACGGAGGCGCCGAAGTTGATCGGATACTGACGATACTTCTGTGCCGTCATCCAATGCGTCACTTTGCCCTCTTGGTTCATATAAGCGTCGAACGTGTACATATGGTCGTCGAAGCCTGGAATGATGCGCTGCACAATGACTTCCAAGCCCGCTGCGTGAGCTTGTCCGACGGCGTCAACGAGCTCTTGCCGGTTAGCGACCTTGAACAGCTTCTTGCGGAACTTCGCGACGAAAGCCGGCGAGTCCGTCGGCTTCACGATGCAAGGATATTGGATAATCCGATCGACTTGCTCCAAGTAATCCGCCTCGTTCACGCGTACCGTCTCCGGCGTAGGCACGCCTAGATCGCTCGCGATCTTTTGCAGCGTTTCCTTGTTCATCAGCTTCGTATAGAGACCCTGTTCCGTCTGCGGTATCAAATAATATTCCTTAAGCTCGTCCAGATGGGCATCGATTACTTCAACATAGTTATCATGACAAGGGATTAGGACGGGTTTAGCGCTTTGCTTGCTGGCGTAGTCCTTCAGGAAACGAATGAAACCTTCCTGATCATCCTTATAATAAGGAGCGATAAGCTTCTCGGAACAGTATTTGGAATCGAACGCGTACGTATTCTTATCCGTATAATCGACCCCGACGGTATGTACGCCTTGCTTGCCGAGACAGCGAATCGTGCTTAATCCTATATAATAATTGCATCCTAGAACGACGGCTTTGTTGCTCACAATTAAGCACATCCCAATCGATAAAATTCGCCAATAAGATCATCCCAATTTTACTTGATGAACCCGCATAATACAAGCTTCCGAGGGCATGGGAAAAGGCTCTAGCCCCGCTTTGCAAAGCCTCTTTAAATCTCGAATCCTGCAGTCCCCATTCATTGACAACCGCATGAAAACGCTTATAATTTATTTTAATATGATGTATGAATAATCGCGCGGCTGCGCTTCATTAAATTAGACCCTCGCGGATTCGTCTGCGGGGGTCGTCCAATATATACGCTTTCGGGAGCTGTGACGACGATGAAATTATACACGGTCGGCAATGCCATCTATCCCGGATATATACATCCGATATATTGCACGAACACTGTTGATCCCGATATAGGGTTGCATCAGCTATTCCGTTTATTTATCGTCTTTAACGGCAACGGTACTTATAGCTACGGAGGGCACACTTATCCGCTCATGGCGCCAACAATTTTCTGCCTGAACGCCGGAGAATCGCTGCACCTGCAGCCTGAATCCGCGATAACGGCCTCAACCGTGCTATTCCATCCGAATGTTATTAATGACTCATTCGGGCTTGCTCTGCCTCATCCGCAAGATTGGTCGTCATCCATTAGGGATCAACAAGATCTATGGTATCTCGATCCGTTTAACCGGACCCTCCTCCCGCTTTCGTCGAACACGCCCGCGATTGCTCCTGTTGATCCGCAAGCTGCTACATATGTTTCTCAATTGATCGATATGATCGCTTATCAATTATCCTGGCAACCGGACCAACATTGGCCTTGCCGTAGCCGCTCGATCTTATCCGAGCTGCTGTCGATCGTTCATCGTCTTACCGAGACAACCGTTAGCTCGGGCGCTCCGATCCCCAACTTATCGCACTCGCAAATTCAGCCTGTCATTGACTACCTGCATTTGAATTACGTTCGTAAAATTAAGATTGAAGAGCTGACCAAGCTTTTTCATACGAACAAAACAACGCTCAACAACCAATTTAAATCGGCCACCGGCTTATCGATCATCGCTTATTTGAATGCGATCCGCATGCAAGCTGCAAGCTTTATGCTTCGCAGCACGCTATTGCCTTCCGATGAAATCATGATTCGCGTCGGCATCCAGGACAGCTCTCATTTCACCCGAACCTTTCGCAAGCATGCCGGCTGCACGCCCGCTGAATTCCGCAACCTACACTGCCGCATGATCCAATAACACGAATTGCCGATAATCCTGTTTTCATTGTCGATTCGCTATACGCATCCCTCAGGCTCCGGGCTACAATGTTCCCATCAAACTTGGAACATTGGGAGGTCCATCCTTATGAAACGTAAATTCAATATCGCTTTATCATTATTTAGCTGTTTCCTGTTGCTTACACTTCTTTCGGCATGCGGCGGCAATAATGCACACTCACCCGCGAAAGCAAGCCCGACCTCCTCGAGCGCGGAGTCGTCCGCTTCAGCCGAACCGGTAGCCGCATCGTCTTCGGCAGCCTCTTCACCTGCCAACGTAGCGGACGCTGACCCGCTAGCCAATTCGACAGGCAAGACACTAATCAAGAGCATTACGCCCGAAAAAGGCGGCGCCTACCACGCCTCTTATGCGATCATCTCCAAGTCGGGCACCGTAGCGATCGCTGATCCCTTCGTGCTTTGGAACAAAGACAACCCGCTTCACGCCGACATCATCACCGTCAGTCATAGTCATTTCGACCACAACGACAGCGATTTCGTGAAAAACACCGAAGCGCGGAAGTCGCTCATGAAGGAAGAGACGTTCACGGTCAAAGACATTACCGTCACTTCCATTCCGGCTAATCATGGGGGCGAGTATATTTCCGGCGTTTCCAAGACCGATTACATCTATGTGTTCGAGGTAGACGGCCTGCGAATCGCCCACTTCGGCGATTTCGGCCAGCCTGAGATTGCGCAGGAGCAGCTCGATAAACTTGGACATATCGACGTCGTCCTAACAAGGTTCTCGGATAAGCCTCAATTTGGCGCAAGTCCAGATACGACGATTAAAGTGATTGAGCAGCTCAAGCCTAAAGTGATAAGTCCGACGCATTATGAGCCGGAAACCATCAAGGATATTATTGAGAAAGCCAAGTTGGACGATCGCGGAGAGGCGACCGAGCTTGCAATTGATCGCGCGGATCTCGACGCGATAGAAGGCACCGCCTATTACATGCTGAAATAAAGAAAGCAGTCGGGAAGCCCCGTTCATTCCGACTCTGGCGGCTTCTCCCATTTGCGAAGCAGCGCGGAAAGCTCCGCCCAGGTTACCTTCCTGTCCGGATGCGGCACCGGAGTCGGAAGAAGATCCCGCTCCTTCAGCCACTGCATATCCTCGCTCATGACGGCCGTCCAGTCGGCTGTCCGAGCCCCCGCTGCCCTGCCGCCTAACCGTTGCCTGATCTCATTATCGCGTTCCTTCTCCCGTTCCTCGTCCGTGATCATGAACACTTCCCCCTTCCCGCGCCATTCCTTCATATTGCGCCAAATCGCCACGACGTCCTGACCATAGCGATCGCCCCGCTCCGTCCATTTGCCGTTCAAATCTTCCCAACAGCTTACCATGCCCCGCCAACCGGCTCGTCTCATTCGTTCATCATGGCTCTGTTCGATCGGCTCGGCATCCGCCGGCAACGGCTCGTCGCAAGCGAATGCGTACAAAATCCGCATCAGACGATCGACCGTCTGCTCCTCCGCCCATTGCGCGAGCGTCAAAGGCTCCCACGACGGCCCCGATTGAGCCTTCGTCCATGCTCGCGTCTCGTAGATCATTTGGCAATACGCGACGTCTCCGCGTACCCCATACCGCCGCCCTTGGCGCAAATACAATTCCGCCAGCTCCGGCGCCTTGGGATTGCGTCTTCTTAGGTAGGCGTTCATTCGCTCCGCGGAGCATCGTGCCTGCCCGATAATCGTCAGCTTACCCGTCGGTTCGAGATCCGGGTGCCTGCGAAACCCATGGCTGACTGCCTCCATAATCCGTCCTCCTTAACGCGATGAATATGTGATGATAGGCTGTCCGCCCCGTTCTCTACTACTCTATTCCGTCGTTCGCTCCGGTTTGACCTTATTTTCCAACCTGTTACAATAAAATGGAGTTGTACCCGTGCAAAATAAAAAAAATGTGCACAACTCTGTGGACAACACCGGAGTTATCCACATTTCTGTGCACAGCATGTTAACAACGAATACATGTTCGGTTGTGGATAAGTAGGAAAGGGGAAAGCTACGATGACAGAAGACGAACGCTGGATGCGCGAAGCGATCCATCAGGCACGTCTTGCCGAAGCTATAGGAGAGGTGCCGATCGGCGCGGTCATCGTTCGCGACGGCGTCATTATAGGCGCGGGGCATAACCTGCGCGAGACGGAGCGAGACCCGACCGCCCATGCGGAAATGATAGCGATTAAACAAGCCAGCGAAGCACTGCAAGCTTGGCGTCTTCTCGGTTGTACCTTATACGTCACGCTCGAGCCATGTCCGATGTGCGCGGGCGCGATTCTGCAGTCCCGCGTCGAACGGGTCGTCTACGGAGCCGCCGATCCCAAAGCGGGATGCGCCGGAACGTTAATGGACTTGCTGCAGGACAACAGGTTCAATCATGTGTCTCCCTGGGACTCAGGAGTGCTTCGCGAACAATGTTCGGCCTTGCTCACCGATTTCTTCCGTCGTCTGAGAAGCAGGTAGCAGAGTAACCGGGGGCACGCCTTCCGACGCTCGCTTGAATTCCGCTTCTTCCTTGCGAAGTCTTTGGAGCTGGATGATGAGCCTGTCCGCTTCTTCGCTGACGGCTACGATCTCGGGATCTGTCAGATTGCCTAAGTCGTTGGCCATTTCACACAGACGACGTTGCAGCAACTGGAGGCGATGGATCAATTGTGTTGTCTCCATAAAGGACTCCCGACCGCTCCTTTCTTGTAAATTCGTAGATTTTCGTCATCATTTCGCCGTACTTTCGTCATACAACGCTAGGATCATTAATCTGTAATCATTATAGGACAAATTATTTCATTATTTTGTAGAAACCTGTCGAGAAATTACCGAAAATCTATTTTATTTTCCGACATTATTTGGGCATATCGAACCAGTTGTTGTGCTGATTGGCGATATTCTATGATTTCTCATCTATATCTAGGGAGAACAAATTCATGACAGCGCGCATTTTATTGGTAGAAGACGACGTATCGTTGCATCGCGGAATCCAGTTTACATTGCAGCAGGAGGGCTTCGAAGTAAGCAGCGCTTATAGTATCGAAGAAGCACGGCACAAGCTAGCCATCGAACGATTCGAGCTGCTCTTGCTCGACGTTCAGCTGCCCGACGGCAATGGATTCGACTTCTGCACGGAGCTTCGGCGATCTAACGACACGCCGCTTATTTTCTTGACGGCCAGCGACCAAGAATTCGACATCGTTCGGGGGCTCGACCTCGGAGGCGACGATTACATAACGAAACCGTTCCGGTTGCGGGAATTTTTATCGCGCGTACAAGCCGTGCTAAGACGCAGGACGCCTGCGGCGAAACGCGATGACGACAAGGGCGGCGTATTGTCGTCGGGTAACCTGTCCCTCTTCTTGGGAGAGATGCGTCTAGATAAGAACGGCCTTGACATTCCGCTAAGCATAACGGAATTCCGGCTGCTCTCTTTATTCATGTCCCATCCCCGCTCCGTCTTATCCAAGGACCAGATCATCCAGCAAGTATGGCCGGACGGCACCGAGGTGCTGGACGATAACACCGTTGCCGTCAATATCCGCAGACTGCGGGAGAAGCTCGAAGATAACCCGCAACAACCTGACAAAATCGTGACGGTGCGGGGGGCGGGATACCGATGGAACGGATAAAGCATCCGAAGTTCGGTATCGCGACGATCTGGCGCAATCCTTCCGTTCGCAGGCTGGCTTGGGCGATGGCCATCTTGACCGTCGTCGCTTGCCTGCTTCTATCGCTATATAGCCACTATGCGACTGAGCGGATCAAACGCCAATGGCTGGCGCAGGAGAACGCGATCGCTGGCGTCTTGTCGGACGGCGATCCGGCCGGCGCCAAGCGGTGGCTTCAAGCGCTCTCCTCTCAGCCCGCGCCCGAAACGGTCGAAGCAGGCCGGCAGTGGCTGGCGAAATACGGAATGACGCAGCAATTGGAAGCGCGTTGGCTTCCCGCGCTAGGTAACTTCCACGCCTGGACGCTCGGCTTGCTCCTTCCCGGAGCGTTGCTCGTTATCGCGCTGCTCGCGCTCTGGCTGTTGCGGGAATCCAGGACTCAGCTTAGAGCGTTGCGGGACTTGTCCGACGCCTTGGACAATACGGTGAAGCACAATCTACCGATGGCGGAACGCATCTACGGAGAAGGCGAGCTCGGCTTGCTCGCTAACGGCGTCCAAGCGCTTTCCTTGCGGCTAAGGGAAACGATCGAGCAGCTGAATCGCGATAAAACGTATTTGAAGGATACGGTCGCCGATATTTCCCATCAATTGAAGACGCCTCTGGCCTCCTTGATTATCTATATCGATCTGCTCGCGAACGGGAAGACGAACCCGGCGGATGCCGCGGAATTTCTCGAGACGTGCAGACGCGAGCTGGATCGCATGGAATGGCTCATCTTGACGCTACTGAAGCTAGCCCGCATCGAGGCGGACGCGCTCGAGCTGAATATCGTCCAGGCCCCCTTCTCCGACACAATCCGTACTAGCCTCTCTTCCGTGGAGCGATTGGCTGAGGAACGGCAAGTATCGCTTGCGCTGCACGAGCCGGATGCTCGGCCGATGGTGCCGCACGACGCCCATTGGCTCCCGGAAGCGATTTCTAACGTACTCAAGAACGCGATCGAGATCAGCCCCCCGGGGAGCGAAATCAGCGTGACTTGGGAAATGACGTCGATCTTCGTGAGGTTGAAAATTTCGGACCGGGGGCCGGGGATCGCGGAGCAGCATCTGCCCCATATTTTCAAAAAATTTTACCGCGCCTCGTCCGGCGGCAGCGGCGTAGGACTCGGCTTGCCCCTCGCGAAGTCGATCGTCGAGAAACACGGCGGCGTGCTGTCCGCTGCGAACGGTCCCGACGGCGGAGCCGTCTTCTTCCTCACGCTCCCGCTTCAGCCTCTGCCTGCGGCAGACTCGGCTATTCTTACAACACTGTAAGCTACCGCCCCCCTCGCATGTAAGGTTGCGGCGATATACTGGGTTTAATAGGGGAGACCGATGCTAGCCGCTCGGCTCCTAGAATCCACAATCGGGAGGAACCATACCCTCATGAATATCATTACGGTAGATGGGCTAAGCAAGTCCTACGGCAAAGGAAGCACGAAGGTCGATGCGCTAACCGGCGTCTCCTTCTCCATTAAGCAAGGCGAATTCGTCGCGGTCGTCGGCGCCAGCGGCTCCGGCAAGAGCACGCTCCTTCATATGCTCGGCGGTTTGGATCGTCCGACGGACGGGCATGTCCATATCGACGGCGAAGACTTGTACGGGCTGAAGGAGAAGGAACGTGCCGTGTTCCGCCGCCGCAAAATCGGGTTTATTTTTCAATCGTATAATCTCATTCCGGTACTGAACGTCGAAGAGAACATTCGTCTGCCGCTCCTGCTGGATCATCGCGAGCCGGATAAGGAATACGTCCGCGATCTGATCCGCACGCTCGGACTCGAAGAACGCCGCAAGCACTTGCCTTCGGAGCTGTCCGGAGGACAGCAGCAACGCGTGGCGATCGGCCGCGCGCTCGCTTACCGCCCTGCCATCGTGCTGGCGGACGAACCGACCGGCAACCTCGATAGCGCCAACGGACGCGAAGTTCTCGAGCTGCTCAAGATCGCCGTCAGACAGTATCACCAGACCGTAATCATCATTACGCACGACATGAACATTGCCGCGGAAGCCGACCGCGTTCTGAAGCTGCAAGACGGCAAGCTCGTCAGCGATTCGCATAGCGGCGGGAGGAACGTATGAAGAGCTACGGCGCGCTATCCGGCAGGTACTTGAAGCAGCAGCGCCGCAGAGCGCTTCTAACCGTTATCGGCATCATTCTCTCCGTCGCTCTCATCAGCGCCATCAGTACGATGGGCCAAGCGGTCAAAGATAATTTGATCAGCAACACGAAGTACGAAAACGGTTCGTTCCATTTCTCTTATCAGACGGCAACCGCCGATTTTGCTAACGAACTGCGCAATAACGTGCTCGTCGATCAAATAGGCAAGTTGTCGTCCGGAAGTACGACGGAGCTTCCTAACAAGACGACCACGACTATGACCGCCGTCAATGCGGACGGCTTCGACTTGCTCCCGATCCATTTACAAGAAGGCCGATATCCGCAAGCGAGCAACGAGCTCGCCCTAGAACAATGGTTGTTTGCGCAATTGCCGAGTAAACCCGCGATGGGCGGTACCCTCACGCTTAACGACTTGGACGGCAAGTCCCGCGAATATACGATCGTCGGCATTCTGAAAAATCAGAAGACCAGCCAAATCGATCACGCGTCCAGAGTGTATACGCTGCTGGACGACAGAGCCACGGCCTCTTCGAATCTTCAGCTTTTCCTAACGTTCAAGCCCGGGGTCGCGATCGCGGACCAGTTGCCTCACTTCGAGCAGCTGAACGATTCGTTCGCCACCAACGGACGATTGCTTTCGCTGTTGGGGGAGTCCAGCGACAAAAGTCTTAATCGCGCGTTGATCATTATTTTCGGCACGCTTATCGGTCTGGTCGTCCTATCAACGATCGCCGTAATCTACAACGCCTTCCATATCGCCGTGCTCGAGCGCATTCGGCAATTCGGATTGCTTCGTACGCTTGGCGCGACGCCGAGACAAATTCGCAATCTCGTCCTACGGGAAGCGACGATGCTCTCCGCTATTTCTATCCCGCTCGGCCTCGCGATTGGATGGGGCGGTTTGTGGCTGGCGATCTGGCTGATGACGCATAACGGCATCAACGTCTTGCAAATGGACAGCTTCCATATCACGTTTCATTGGTGGATCATGGGCCTAAGCGTTGCCGTCGGCTTGTTCGCGGTGTATGTAGCGGCCTGGCTTCCGGCCCGCAAAGCTTCGTCGGTATCGCCGGTCGAAGCCGCCAAAGGCGCGGGCAGCATCGTGCGCGAATCCTATCGCCGCATGCGAATTCCCTCCTTGCTTCAGCTGATGGGCGTCGAGGGCAAGATGGCTTCGTCGAACATTCGCCGCAACAAGGCGAAATTCAGAATCACGACCTTTTCCATCGCGGTCAGCATTACGTTATTCATCGTGTTCCACTACTTCACCCAGCAGGCGCTCGAGCTTGGGGTCGACACGACTGAGAATACGAAGATCGGCTTCGAGATAAACGCTTATTCGCAGGCAACCTACGATAGCGAAGGCCAGCCGATTCAGACGGAGGCGAAAGATCGTCTGACCGCGGATCAACTGAAGCAACTGGCGGCGATCGACGGCGTGGACACGATCTACGGCAACTACGACAGATTCGGAGCTAACGCATGGCTACAGCCGCAGCTCGTTAACTCCCGATTCCTGGAGAGAACCGAGACCGTTCCGCAACAGAAAGAGTGGCAAGGTACGGATCGGACCGGTGTCTTCACCGAGTTGGAATTGTACGACGATGCCCGGCTGCAAGAAGCCCGCAAATACTTAATCGACGGCACCGCCGATCCTAAGCAACTGGCCGCCGAAGACGGCGTAGTGATCGCCCAAACCGTGAAGCCTTATATCCGTTCTTCCAACAAGCGGGAGCAGATGGATATGACGACTCTTAAAGTAGGGGATACGTTCCCTGTAGAGCTTTCTACTCCGGACGGGAAAACGGTCATGCGCGAAGTAAAGGTAGCGGGCATACTCTCGCAATCGCCATTCAACGCGGCCTATCCCGAGAACCACATCCTCGTGATCGGCACGAGGCAGACGTTCGAGAAGCTGTATAAAGATACGGCTTATTCGGAAGGAGCATCTCTTCATGGCGTTAAGATCGCCGTGAAAGACGGTGCGGATACCGATGCGCTGAGGTCCGAGCTCGAAGTATTCGTTTCGCGGCTGCCGACCGGCGGACAATTGATCGACGTCGCGTCCGAGAAGGAGAGAGATCGTCAATTCGCGCTCCAGATGCAAATTTTCGTCTACAGCTTCCTCATCATTATCGGGACTATCGGAAGCCTCAACATCATTAACACGGTTCAGACGAACTTGCTGCTTCGCCGTCGTGAGATCGGACTGTTGCAATCCGTCGGCATGACGCTCGGGCAAGTGCGGCGGATGGCTTCCGCGGAAGGCATCTGGTTCGGGGTTATCGGAGGCTTCTGGGGCGTAGGGCTAGGCGCTGCTATCTGCTACTTCCTCTACAAGCAACTTAATACCGTGCAAGGCATTCCGTTCGTCTTCCCATGGGGCGGCGCCTTGATTGCCAGCGGTTGCGCGATCGCGGTAGGACTGCTGTCCGTGCAAAGCCCGCTCAGACGGATGAACAAAGCCAGCTTGATCGACCGTTTGCGCGAAGAATAGAATAGGTGTAAAAACGATAAACCCCCGTAACCGGAGGCTAGGCTTGAGGCCTGCCGAAGTTACGGGGGTTTATTAGGTTAATGCTAAATCTAGCCCTTCGCCACCGAGCACGATCCGCGAATAACGAGCTGCGTCGGAACAATAGCTTCCGGAGGCTGCATTGATACATCGGTAATAAGCGCGTCCAGCAGCTCGATCGCTTTACGGCCGATCGTGTTCGTATCCTGTCTTACCGTCGTAAGCGCCGGTTGGATCTCGCTAGCGATCTCGATATCGTCGAAGCCTATGACAGAGATGTCTTCCGGCACCGACAGCCCTGCGTCGCGAATGGCTTGATACGCGCCAAGCGCTCCCGTGTCCGAACAGCAGATCACCGCTGTCGGGCGCGTAGGCCGCGCTAGCAATTGCTTCATCGCGCGATACCCGCCTTCCTTAGTGAAATCGCTGGCGACCACCAGGCTATCATCGAACGAAAGGCCCGCTTCCGCAAGTCCCGCTTGATACCCTTGCAGACGATGACGGCTCACATAAGAAGTCTCTATAGCGGATAAGAACGCGATGCGGCGATGATTCAACCCGTTCAAATACCGCAGCGCTTCCTGAACGCCCGTCTCGTTGTCCGAGCTAATATAGCCCGTCCGCTGCTCTTTCACGTCCAAGTCGATGAACAGCGTCGGTATGCCCGAATCGATCAGCTCGCTGAAGTCCATATCGTCATGTTGGAAGCCGAAGACGACGACGCCTTCGACATTGCGGCTCTGGCAATGCCGCACGAAGCTATAGTCTTTATCCCACTGAATCTGGGTTAAATAGATAAGGTCGTAGCCCATGGATTTGAGCGATTGCTCCATCCCGGACAAAATATGCGCGAAGAACGGATGCGCCAGGCCTGTCGTGAGGAACATGCCGATCGTCATCGAGCGGCGCCCTACCAGAGAACGCGCGGCCGAATTCGGCGTGAACCGCGTTTCCTTGACGATGCGCAGCACTTTCTCTTTCGTCTGCTGATTCACTGTCGTGTAACCGTTGAGCACCTTGGATACCGTCGCTACCGAAACCCCGGCAGCCTTCGCGACGTCGCGAATGTTCGTTGCCATTTGAAGTCCCCATTTCCTACCGAACATACGCATACATGTTACCACAATTTTGCTGTAGCTGACTACGCGCGGGCGCAGGTTCTGCAATCACTAAGGCATTATGCGCTTTATTCCATGCGTATTATCTGTTAAAATGAAACTCGCACCGCGCGCCCGTAGCTCAGCAGGATAGAGCGACAGTTTCCTAAACTGTGCGTTTTGCTCCCGGTTGTAGCGAAAGTGCTTACTCAAAATGGGTTGAAAAACCGTACTGTTGTGCGATTTGTGTTGGCCTTCCAACGCTCAGACTTGAATTCTTTGCTAACAAGGTTGTCCTTCGGCTGTCCATTTGGACAACAACAGGACAACAACAACAACCATTATGGCCCCGTAGCTCAGTGGATAGAGCACACGTTTCCTAAACGTGGTGTGGGATGTTCGAATCATCTCGGGGCCGCCACTTTAAAAGTTCGAAGAACCACACGGTCGTGTGGTTCTTTTTGCTTTGCGGGTATTTTAAGATTTCATCTTTTGCTTGAGCTCTTCTATAATTTGCTTCAGATTCTCCATACTCATTTGCAAGTTGGTATTAGTGGAGTTCCCTAAATCCACATACCTTTCATAAGCTTTTTCATACTGTCGAAGTGCTTCACTATAATCTTTTTTAAACCACTTTTTTCTGACTCGTTCTTCTTCATCCCTACCTAATCGGATGTATTGTTCTATTTTTTTCTCTAACTCTTTATTCCGAGCCAGTTGTTGTTCATGAATCCTTTGCTGATGTTGCAGTTGCGCTTGTTGTTCTTGTTCTAATCGTTCTTTATTTCGCTTCTCTTCTTTAATTTTTTGTTTTACAACAAAAGATTCGTAACGTTTTAAACCCTGTTGAATTAATGCTCCGTGATAGGATTCATATTCACAAAACCTCTCTACGGTCATTTCTACTTTTCGAGACTTTGAACCGATAATAAAATTAAGCCGTATCACTTGGCGTTCAGCTTGGTCCTGAACATAATAAAGACAATACCTATCCGCATCAAAAATGTGCATACGCCAAACGTCGAGATTAACTTTATGTTTATAGCTACCGATTTTTTCTCCTATATTATCGTAAATGCTAATTTCCTCGCGTTGTTCATTTTGTTCGTACAAAAATGGATTAGATAGATCTGTAGGAAATATATCCGACGAGTCCCACTCCTCTTGAAAGACATCCCAAACCAATGTCAACTCACGATCGAACAATAATATATATCGATTGTCCTTAGAAATAGTCAATCCCCAACATTGAAAGTCTATGTGCGCACCAATATTTACACTCTCTACTGATCCATTATCTAATTTCATAATGTTCAGTTCTGTATTAACTGGATACTCAGAGTCAGACAAGTAGGCTAGTACTTTTCCGCCTCTTGAGATCCTAATGGAATCAGGATCAACATGTTTATGCTTTTTTCTCAATAAGATTTGACCCTCATAATCCAAAACAATAATTTCCCACTTGCCGCAGAGCGTAATAAAACGATCATCCATAATAACTTTATACTGATCCAGATAATCTAAACCATCGATTAGAGTCATTACTGATTTTGTGGCAACATTCCATAATTGAAAGTTCTCTTTGGTTTGGAGTACCACCTTTGCTCCTAAAGGATCAATTGAAGCACTAACTACTAATTCATCTTTATCAAAGTTGACAGACGCCATTACATCTTCAGTCTCTATATTCCACACGTTTAATTTTTTATCTTTGGATATAGTGACCATGAATTTGCCGTTACTCGATATACCATAATTACGGTATCTATGTATAGATAAAAAAGACTGGATAGCATCGGGCAATTCTTTTCTGGTCGCAAAACCGTAATGTTTAATGGAGAGGGGTTCTGCCAAGATTCCGTTAATAATGGCTTCGTTACAAATAAAAGACCGAGATGTACTGAGGTCTTCAAGGATCTTTAATACCGCGTCATAAGTAGGTTCACTCTCAATCTGTTCTTGGTAGCCCTTTAATATATCGTTAATCTCACTATTCCCATAATCCCCAAGACTTTGATAGCATCTTTGTATTCGTTCCGAAACAATTCTCAAAACTTCTTCCTTTAATTGTGAAATTACCACGCCAAAGGATTCCTTTGTTCCTATGTCAGGGTCGCTAGCCATTCTCACAGCATAAGTAAAGTCTTTTTGAATGACCTGCTTTAAAATTGGAGAAGCCTTCTCTTCAGAACCTAATGCATAGAGTGCTTTTACATAAGTAAATCCGGCTTCCAGCTGGTCCGGTGATTGCTCCAACAATTTAAGAGCATGCTCTGCTGCCTCTGCGAACTTCCCTTGAACATAACATGCGATCGATAACTGTAGAATGGAATCAGATGCGATCATCTTCAACTTGTCATGCTCATCTTCACTATCGGACAACTCTTCGTCAGATACCGACCGAAGGGACACACGCAAACGCACCTGGCTCTGTGCAACCTCGACTCCTGCATATTTACTAGCTAATTTAAAATACTGTTCCGCCTTAGGGACGTCCAGGCAATCGGGAGCATACAAGTAAATCATCCCAATATAAAATAATGTGAAGTAATCTCTGCTTTCGATTTCCTCCGCCTTTTTAAAGAAATGCAACGCGTCTTTGTGAAAATCTGGATTTGTTTGCGCGCTATTAAAAAACTCGCATCCTCTCTCAATAAAATGTTGTCGTTCCTTCTGGGAATCGGGGATTCTCAGTAACTGTGAAATGTCCCGCACCAACATGCTTTGTAAACGCAGTTCTTCTATAATGATGGACGTACGCCAGTCCATGAGCGAATAAAGTTGGTCTATTCCTTTTTCAATTTGATGTAATTGTCCACTCACTTGCTGAAACCGTGAGGATAGAACCGTTGTCATTTTCGCAATATGTAAGTTAACATCGCTAAACCCTTGGTTAAATAACGAAGAAACCATCTCTGCGTTGTCTTGCATCACTGCCGCTTGATGTTCAGACAACTCCGCTATTGTCCGTCGAAAATCCGTCACTTGATTAATAAGAAAACGGTCCGCATTATTCGTTAAATCATCAAAAAAACTCTTCTCTTGCAAATACCTTCCCCATTGATCGCTGAAATCTTCTCTGGAACTAGAATTTAAATAAAATTGTGCCAATCCAAAACCCCCAGAGGTTCATTATTGCGACCATTATACATTATTTTTACTTTTATTATTAAAAAATTAACCAGTATAGGTTTCTCTATTTATACTAGTTCGTGGCCCGCTCGTAGCGATTTTTCACTAATGTTGCGCGAACCTCCCCACAACGCTAAAGAACCGCGTAGCTACGCGGTTCTTTTTACTTTGTGAACATTTTGATGAGAGGGGTTTGGGTGAGGTTGTCCTGTGGTTGACGTTAGGACAACAGGAGGACAGCAGAGAGAAGCTGAGTTGTCGGATTATTACCTGTAATTGATCTGCTAATCTGAATTAATAAAGCTGTTGGAAAAGAGAGCAGGTACATCAACGAAGTGACATTAAAGTTCTTTGAATGGCATCGCAACTTCCATGCTAATCGGTTTTCATAAATAATGCCCAAAGCGCTTTAACATGCCATCACCTTGCGCTCGCCTCAGCTCAATTCCCAACGCCACAGAGCCATTGAAAGTACTTACTCTGGGCATCGTGACAACAACGTGACAACAACGTATATGTACGAAACACAAAAAGCCCCTCCCCTCATACCCGATCGACCGCGTCAGGGAAAGGCTCGAAGCATTTTGATATTGCAGAAGCATTGTTTCATAAATTATAATTTCCTAAACTGCAGGTCGTACGTTCGAATCGTATCGGGCGCGCCATACTTAAAATGTTCGAGACCCGCATCAATGTGCGGGTCTTTTTGTTATAGACTTCTAAGCGGGAGTCACTTGTGGGCAAGGCTGTCCTGCCGTTTGTCCCCGCCTTCGAAACGATCTCCACCGGTCAGGGACTTGTACATTCGCGGAATGTTAAGCCATATGGGTAAGAGTACTGTCCATATAAGCGCCTGACCATATATTAATCAGGTGACTTCGCGCTGAGTCACAATTAATAAGTGGTGGTGAATCCTATGAGCGGAGCCGTTGGATATGGCGGTATGCAAGCTGCTGCATTCGTCCTTGTCTTGTTTATCCTGCTGGTCATCATTCTTAAAGCTGGTCACGGAGTTTATTAAGTAGCCACTATCAGCACGACCGAATTCCTTCTTCGGCCCATCACGAGTCGCCGCCCGTGATGGGCACTTTATTGCGCACAGTTCTTTTTGATCCCTCATTAAGATATGCCCGCATATTCCATCTGCATTTGCTGCAGCTTGTAAAACGCTCCTTGCAGCTCCATCAGCTCCGCAAAAGTCCCCGATTCGACGATTCGTCCCTTGTTCATGACCACGATTCGGTCGGCATCGCGAATGGTCGACAGCCGGTGCGCGACAATAAAAGTCGTTCGCCCCTTGACCAATAGCCGCATGGCCTGCTGCACTTGATACTCGGATATGTTGTCCAGCGCGGACGTCGCTTCGTCCAACAGTACTACGCTAGGATCCCTGATCAATGCTCTTGCGATCGCGATCCGCTGCCTTTGACCGCCGGATAGCTTCCCGCCATGCTCGCCGATTTTCGTATCCAGGCCATCCGGCAACGAGGCGACAACTTCCTGAAGCTGCGTCATGCGGATGACTTCCAACAGCTTCTCTTCCGAGACGTCGGTTAATCCGTACGTGATGTTATCTCGGATTGACCCGTGAAACAGCACCGTATTTTGAGGTACGACCGCCAAATGTTTCCGATAGGACTTGAGGTCGATTTGGTCCATTGGTACGCCGTCGACCAGAAGCCTTCCCCTAGTCGGCTTGTAATAGCCGATGAGCATATTCAACACCGTCGATTTGCCGGCTCCGGACTCTCCTACGAACGCCACGCACTCGCCAGGTCGAATATCCAAATTAAAATCACTGAGAACGTGCTGATCGGTATCCCGATACTTAAAGTGCATGCGTTCGAAGCTAAACCCGCCCTGTACGTGCATGACCGGTATTGTCCCCTGATATTCCTCGACATCGGTCGATTGCAAAATTTCCGATACGGATTGCATCGACTCGAACCCTTTGGCAAACTGCGGGTAAACGTTAATGAGCTGATTGACCGACCCCAGAAGCGTACCGAAAAAGCCTTGATACATGACGATGTCGCCGACGGTCATCTTGCCTTGGGCAGCCAGCCAACAACAGAACGCAAGGGCGCCCATCTGGAACAATGTGAACATAACCCATCCCGAAGATCCGAACAGCGCTTCGGCCACGTCCAGACGATAGCCCTTCCCTCGCAAATCCATCAACGTCGAATCCGTCTTTTCGATTTCCACTTTGTCCAGCCCATGCGCACGGGTTAGCGGAATCATCTCCACGGTTTCCGTGATTTGTCCCGATATCTCTTCGATTTGCTTGCGGAACTCGCGGTTTTTACGCTGAATGTTTTTACGAAACCCAAAGATCATCAGAGCGCCGACGGGAATAATAAGCACAAAAAACAGAGCAACCAGAGGGTTATTAACCGCTGTCACGGAGAAGGCGACAATAACGTTCAACAGCGCCGGTATAAAGACATACATCATCTGTTTAGCCAGCGTCTCGATCGCTTCTACGTCTCTAAGCACCTTCGACTGAAGTTTTCCTGAGCGAAGCTCGCTATGGTAGGATATCGATAAATGTTGCAGCTTCCTTACAAGCGTCCCCCGCAGCCCCGCCTCAACCTGTCGACTCGAACGGCTTAAATAGCTTGTATGCAACAATTGTGTCGGTACGTTCTGCGCAATGACGACGGATATGATGGCAAGGTCTATCCATATCCTATTAATATTAATGTTATCGGGATTACTGACTACGTTGATCATGTCTCCCGTTATGATCGGGATTAGCCAAATAGGCGAATGCTTGAGAATAAAAAACAACAGCGACACGAACAAGCCGCCGTACATGCCTCTAAATAACCGAAGCAGCGTAAATAAATGCCGGCCATGACCTATCCGGTCTTCTATAAAGAGCTTTTCAAAGTTCGGGAGAAGCCGCGTATCCGGTCGGTTATCCATTCCTTCCTCACTCTCAATCCATCAAGTCTCTACCTAACGATGTACTGCCGGTTAACCAATTCGGAGAACAAACTGTTCGCCCAAGCGAACCATGGACGGGAAAACCGTGTCGGATCATCGACATGGAAACCTTCGTGCATGTAGCCGGTTCCGGCATCCGTCGCAATCAGCGTATCGAGAAGGCGCCCAATCTCGCGTTCATCCCGGCTAGTCAGAGCTTGCATCGTCAGCGCAATCGGCCAAATATGTCCAGGCGGCGTATGAGGGCTTCCGATGCCTTCGGCCTTAGTTCCCCGGTAGAAATACGGATTGTCCTTGCTCAGGATAAATTGGCGGGTGTTCTGATAAACAGGATCATCCGAGCTTGCGTAGCCGAGATAAGGAATCGACAGCAGGCTCGGCACGTTCGCGTCATCCATCAGGTTATAATTTCCTCTGCCGTCCGTCTCGTAAGCGTACATTCTTCCGTATACCGGATGGTCCACGATCCCATAGGTTTGAATACCGTTGTCGATCTCATGCCGAAGCGTCCGGGCCATGCGGGCCAGACCTTCGTCTTTCAGCACCGTCACCGCGATTTCCTGTACATACCCGAGCACCACGACCGCGAACATATTCGAAGGGATGAGGTACCCGAAGCGGCACGCATCGTCGCTCGGACGGAAGCCGCTCCAACTCATGCCAGTATAGGCGACAGGGGTGCCTTTGCCGTTATTCGTCAAGGTGTCCGATGTATGACCGTTAACCCGCTGGAAATGGTACGGCGAAGCTTCTTCATGGCGCTGCTCCGTGGCAATCAGCCGAACAATCATCCGTACCGCGCATTGAAAATCGTAGGTAAAGACGCTTTCCTTCCCCGTTTCCTTCCAATACTTATAAATCAGCTCAAGAGGATAGCATAAGGAATCCAGCTCGTATTTGCGTTCCCACACCCACGGATTCCGCTCCGTTTCATCCTCGCCCCAGATGCCGGCTTCGGCCCGCTCATTGAAGGCGTTGGCGTACGGATCCATCAGAATGCATTTGAACTGCCGAGCAATCAGTCCTTCCAAAATTCGCTGAAGCTCTACGTCTTGCGCGGCCAAAGGCAAATACTGCTTCACCTGGGCGCTGGAATCCCGCAACCACATGGCGGGAATGTCGCCGGTAATGACAAAGGCCGTGCCGTCTTCGGACATTCGCACCGTGGTTTGCAGCGTGTTGACATAACAATTTTTGAACAATTCGAGCAGTTTGGGCTGGTCTTTCAATTTACTTTCCGCATTTTCTAGCCAACGCTGCACGCTTGTAGGCAGTTGCATAATTCCGGCCCCTATTTATGAATTTGAAGATGCGCGCCTTCCGGATGATGCTCATAACGGATCAGGAGCGTACCGGACAATTCATCCCATTGATAAGGAATATCCGTCTCTTGGTCGCCCGCACGCAGCGTGATATCCTTCGGCTTGGCCGCACAGCGGATTCGCGCCGCCGCTCGAACTCCGCTCGGTCCCAGAACCGTGAACCGAACAAAATCCCGCTCTTCCGCGAAACTCTCGATTCTTGAAGAACTGGCGATAATCTCGCAATCGTTGGATTCACGGGCACGGTAATCCAAATCAAATAGGAACGCCTGCTCATCCGGACGAACGCAGACCTCGGTCCGGATGGTCAATTGCGGATCCAAAATATCCACATAGCGACCCTCTAGCTTCAGCGGTCCGGAATGAACCGCTTCCTGCATCACCGCGGCAATGACGTACGGCCCTCTGCGGATCATGAAATAATTCGTATCCTCCCACCGCAATTGCGGATCGTTCAGGCTATCCATCCCCTGCCGGACCGCGCTGCGAAGCCTCTCGGCTCCGGCTTTGCTTTCGGCTAACAGCTCGGGGTGAACCGCCATATAGACGAGTACGCCATTGCCGACCGAAGCCGCGCCTTCGGGCATTTGTGCGTCCAACCCCAAACTTTCGAACAGATGCTCACGCGGCGTCCGATATTTCCGCTTCCCCTGATTCCACCATTCTCTGACCGCATGGTATGGATCGCTGTCATCGCCGACATAGATCAAGGCTCCGCCGTCCCTGACCCATTGAGCTAGCGCATTGTGAATATCCGGATATTCCGGTTTCATGAATTCGTAGCTTAGAATCAGCACTTGATAATCGTCCAGATAGCCCGAGAAGCGCCTGATATTGTCCAGCTGCACTGGACGGACGGAAAGTCCATGCTTGATTAGAGGCAACGTCAAACCGTAAAAAGACGAAAAATTGAGCAGCTTGATTGCATATTCGTCTGACAATTCTACCTCGTTCGTGCCGTCGTACTTCATCATGAATCCGGCGGTTTCAACCCCCGGCGATTTACGCTGAAACATAGACGAATCTGCCAGCAGCACGCCGACTCTGGCGCCGTTTCCTAGCAGCTCGACATCGGGCTGATCCATATTTTCCAGCGTGTGCATGATCGTAAGCAGGGTGGTGGCATAATCCGCAGGAATTCCTTCCTTGCCGCTTCGGTCTTCGGAAGGATATTGTCCTTCGAACACCCGCCGCGGCCACGGAGAGACCTCATAGCTCGCCACTCCCGGATGTAGCAGCGACGCGATCAGCGTCTTGAAATAATTTTTTCGGTAATCGCTCCAGGTACGCTTGGGATCGTCTTCGATCGGGTCATGCAGGAACCACATCCGGCGATCCGTGCCGCGGACAAGCTCTTGCATGATGCCGTATTCGAGAAAAGCGGTTTCGAATGTCCGCTCCGCTCGAACACCCTCGTAAACGTTGGCCGTACGGGATGTACCCGTCCAGATTTGCGCGATGTATCCGTTAATAGTAGGGATGTCGAGAAGCCGGGACTCCGGGCTGATAATCCGCCACTGCGAGTAGTTGATCAGGCTGTGGGTCGGCACATAAAACCGCAGCGGCCGACCGTACCTAACCAGAGAATACTCCTTTAGCGCCGAGCAGAGACGGTCCAGACAGCGGGTATACAAATACGCCTTCAGTTTGGATGCGCGGTATTGGGCATCCACCGATCCGTCCGGATCCATCCACGGCTCGTTATAATAATTTCGCCACTCTCGCTTGAACGCTTCCGAATAGCCGGCTTCCACCCAAAATTCAGGCTCCTCCAGGTGGATGGCTTCCACCCCGGCATCCACCGCTGGCCGAATCCGTTGAATTAAATAATTCGAATAGGCAACGGTCGGCACCATATATGGAATATCCTCCGACGTGCCGTGGATGACCGTTTCCCCGCTTTGATAGGTTTGCGCCTCGTCCCAATGAGAGCGGCCGTCAAACTGCCCATTCAGGTAATCCTGATAACCGCCCCAGGACACCCCCGTCATCAAGTGCACCTGGTAGCCCCGATCCGCCCACTGCCGGATCCGCTCCGGCATGGAAGGACCGATTCCGTAGACCATCACGAAGTCCGTCTGAAGGTCATACCTTTCTCCGTAACCGCCACCTTCCTGAAAGCCGGTCCGTTCCCGCTCCCGATTGCTCTTCATAAGTCGGCAACTCCTCTCTGTTTGACGCTATTTGGTGATCGCCACGATAAGAGTCTTGATTTCGAACGGCGCGAATTCCAATTCCACTTCGGAAGCCTTTTCCCGAAGCAGCCCAATCGGCTCTTCCATGAGGTTCGCCTCTTCGATAGATGCGCAGGGGAGACCGAAGGAAATCTTGGTCCGAGCATGAGTTCCTGCCGTTTCAAAGAGCCGGAAGATCAAGCGATCGCTATCTTCCGCCTTTTTCACAGTTTCGAGCATGACCCGCTGATTATCGATTGCGATCAATTGCACCGGCTTGTGACTGCCGACTCTGTCCGTTCGTCCTTCCGTCAACGTAAGCGGAACGTTCAGCTCGTAGCCTTTGCGAGTGACGCCTGCATCTATCAGATTACCTTCGTGCGGATAGAGTGCATAGGTGAACGAGTGGCGCGCGCGGTCTGCCAGCGGATCGGGATAAGGCGGGCTTCGCAACAGATTCAGATCGATGACGCGCCCCCGGACGCTGTGTCCGTATTTGCTGTCATTAAGCAGAGCCACGCCGTAATCGTACTGGGAAAGATCAATATAGTGATGAGCGCAAATTTCGTCCTTCGCGAACTCTATCATCGTATTGCGGGTGGTCGGCCGCTTGACGAACCCGAACTGAATATCGCAATTGACTTCATCGGAAAAAACGTTCACAGGGAACGCGACCCGCAGCATTTTGCCGGATTCCTTCCATTCCGCCTCGGTTTCAAACCGAAGAACATTCTCTCCTGCCGTCAATACGATCTTCTGTTTCAGCGAGGATTCCCCGTACTGATAAGTCTGCTCCAAAACCGCATGAGGTCCCTCTACATAAGCCTCATTCTTAGCCAGTTTCATCGTACCGGCCAATCGATCTCGGAAATCTTGCGGGAAATCCCATGCATCGCCGTCGTCATGATAGATCGTGAATACGTTAGCAGCCTCACCCGGATAGACGGCTTCCCGTCGGTGCTTTTTATCATACAAGGACACAAGATGCCCCTCTGCGTTAAAGCGAGCGACTAACGCGTCGTTCTCCAACTCCCGTTCGCTAGCCGACATTCCAGCGACCGACGTTTCCCGGATTGCCTCTTTCACGGAGAGACCGCTCATCGCCGGGACGGCGACTTTATGCCAATCTTCACCCTGCTTGATCCAGGCATCCCGCTCCCAAGGCAGCGAATTGAATACCGCCGCTTCTCCGTTCCAACCCGAAAGGCCTGCAAGACGCTCATATGCTTCCTTGGTCAATGCGGAGACTTCTTCATAGAGAACAGCGTACCGCTCCAACGATTCATCATAGACTCTCGTAATCGAAGAGCCCGGCAAAATATCGTGAAATTGATAGAGCAAAACTTCTTTCCAAATCTGCTCCAGCTTGTCGGCTGGATAAGGGACTCCATCCAGCGCCCAAAGCAGGGAAGATACATATTCGAGCTCCCGCAGCCCTTTTTCCAGCTTACGGTTGTACCATTTATTCCGCCCTTGCGTGGTCAGCGTACCCTGGTGCTTCTCCAGATACAGCTCGCCCTTGTAGGTCTGGAACCGATCCGCTTCCCGCTCAAGCTTATGGAAGAAAGCAAGGGAGCTTTCCTGAACGACTTGAGGAAGACCGGACAAGTTCTTCTCGCGCGCAAGACGCTCCAAATGCTCTTCGCCCGGACCTCCGCCGCCGTCACCGATACCGAATAGCATAAGCGCATGTCCGGAGACGTTGCGATCTAGGTAGCTGCTCTCGATCTTGACCAACGACCTAGGCGCCGCGGGACTGTTGTAGGTATCTTCGGGAGGCAGATGAGTTAGCACCCGTGTTCCGTCAATTCCCTCCCAGAAGAAGCTGTGATGCGGGTGGGCGTTATACGCGCTCCACGACAGCTTCTGCGTCATCATATAATCCACGCCGGATTTCTTCAGCAACTGCGGAAGGCTTCCGCTATAGCCGAAAACGTCCGGCAGCCAGAGAACTTTCATTTCCTTGCCGAATTCCTGCTGAAAGAATCGCTTGCCGTATAAAATTTGCCGGATCAAGGCTTCTCCGCCGGAGACGTTCGTATCCGGCTCCACCCACATGGCGCCCTGCGCTTCCCAGCGGCCTTCTTTGATCCGTTCCTTGACTTGCTCGTACAGCTCCGGATATTGATCTTTCATCCATTGATAAAGCTGCGGCTGGCTGGCTCCGAACACGTAATCCGGATATTCCTCCATATTGCGCAGCGCCGTGGCGAACGTTCGAGCCCCTTTACGTACGGTCTCGCGGATCGGCCACAACCAGGCGAGGTCGATGTGAGCATGCCCGATCGCGCTCACTTCCAGCGCCGGGTCTCCGCCTTTGCGCTCTAGCTCCCGCTTCAGCATATCCGATGCCTTGCCGGCGGTTTCCGGATTAATCTCGGCAATAACGAGCGATGCCTCGTACAAAGTTTGCACGACTTGCGACTTGCGCGCGCTCGTATCCGGCAATTGCTCCGCAAGCTCGGACAACACTTCCCAATCAAAATATAAATGTCTGTAATTCTCATTACAGATCGCAATATTCGCTTCCTTGATCGTTCCGTCTTTAAAATTGCCGAATAAATCGTTGCAGGCTCCATCGGCCCATAGATCGACGGTTTCCCCGCCTTCCGCGCAAGCGCTGACTTCCACTACCCGTTTCCCAGGCAAACCCAGGGTCAAATCAAATGTTGAATTCTTGGTCGTAAGTCCTCGGTAAGGGATCCCGTTCTTATCGACGACTAACATTTCACCGTGAATGTCCAATAGCAGGACGACTTTCTTCCCCTTGGCTGCCGCAGGCACTTTCCCTTCAAAACGAAACCATGCGCAGTCCCATAATTCCGCCCATTTGTCCCCGACTCGCAATGTACCGGTCGGCGTTCCGTTCGTCCGCTCTGCGTAAGGAACCGGCTCCTTGGTTACCCAGGCATGAACCGTAAGTTCCCCGATCGGTTCATAGATCGCATCGAGCAAGCGGGAGAGCGCTGATTTTGCCTTGTCCAACATGATCTTCTTAGCCTCGTATGGCATTCAAACTCCCCCATTTAACCGCAAAATAATCTGGAAAGCAGAGATCGGAAATTCCGCTCTCTGCTTTCTCTTCGGTTCTCAATGTTATTTCGTGATTGCTTCCGCCTTCTGCTGAGCATCATCCAAAATCGCTTGAATGTCGCCTTTCGTCATTAGCGACTTAACAACGGCGTCTCCGAACAATTGCCATACTTTCGAGCTGTCCTTAGCAAAAGTAGGAAGGCCTTGTACGTTACCGCTCATTGCGAGGTAGTGCGTATATAGATCTGGGTGCTTCGCTTTATAATCATCCGATTCAGCAATCTTCTTAAGAACAGGAGAACGGACATTGGAGTCAGCTATAAGTTGTTGAATCTCGTCGCTATACATTGCGCGGATATATTCAAATGCCGCTCCCTTGTTCTTGGAATCCTTCGGTACGGAAGTAAAGGCAGCGCCGATGGTGATATCCCCCGGTTTACCATTTGGAGACAGCGGAATTGGAGCCATGCCGACATCAATGTTCTTATTCTTCGATTGTTGGGCAGCCCATGGACCATCGATCAGATAGGCAAGCTGACCTTTGTACCAAGCATCGAAATAAGCGCCTTCGCTCGTATTCACCATAAGTCCTGCTGGATGCTCGGCGTTCAGCTCGCGAAGCAAGGATACCGTCTCGACGTTTTGCGCCGTGTTGAAGGCCGGTTGACCGTTATCCGCGAAGCCACCGCCGTTAATCATCATAAGTGCGCCGTAGCGGAGGTATCCGCCAAAGTTTGCTCCGGCATAAACGCCGCCGCCATAAAATTGGTCATTGCCAGCAGCGGTTACTTTTTGGCTATTTTCGAGCAGCTCCGCCCAAGTTGTCGGTGCTTTCTCCGGATCAAGGCCCGCTTTCTTAACCAGATCCTTATTCCAGAACAGGCTGCTTACGCCAGGTTGAGCGGCCAAGCCATAGATCTTGCCGTCAAACTCCATTGGTTTCCATGCGGCATCCGCTACATTCTGGCGAATGTCGTTGGCGAGATCGTCAGGGAACGGCTCAAGCAAACCTTGTTGAGCGAAGCCAGGCATTTGGGTTTCCCCAACGATGATATCCGGCATATTTTTAGCAAGGAACCCTGCGGTTTGCTTCTGGATGAGCGCTTCGCCCCATCCCCAGTCTTGCATTTCAACGTTGATTCCTTTTTCATTCAGTTTGTTATACATGAAGGTTTGATACCGCAAAGTGAAAGTATCGTTATTAAATGCATTCCCGGGAGTATAAGCAGTGTCTGCTCCCTTGTCCTTCAGTTCTTTTTCCTTGGATTTAAGCAAATCTTCAAGCTTGCCCACTCCGATACCCGTTGCGCCTTCGGTAAGAGCTGTGATCAATACTGGCTCCGCGGGTGTCTCCGAGGATGCTGGTGCCGGCGTGCTTGCGCTTTCCGTGCTCGCAGGCTGCGACGACGCCGGACTGGAGCTTTCGTTTGCATTGGAATTGTTGTTGCCGCAAGCAGCAAGGCTCGCCGAGACAAGAGCCAATGCCATGCCGACAACTATCGTACGTTTTTTCATTTGTACCCCTCCAAAGATTTTTTGGTATGCGCTTTCAAATAAAACATATCACATATTATTGTTCTATTCAATATGTTTTATATATGTCATTTCATGTTGAATTTTTAACCTTTAACTCCTGTGTTCGCCAAACCCTGTACGATGTATTTCTGGAAGAAGAAGAAAATCAGCAAGGCAGGAAGCGTCGTGCCAAGACCAAGGGTGATGATGAGCGGGTAGTTAGGCGTACCGAAAGGCCCTAAGGCTGCCGAAGATAGCTTGGTAATAGCAGACGGCAACGTTTGCATATGATCGCTATTCGTATAGAAGAACGGGGTTACGAAATCGTTCCAAGTACCGAGCGCCGTCGTAATGGCGATATAAGCCATAATCGGGAGCTGCAACGGGAACATAATCTGAAAAATAATTCGAAATGTACCTGCGCCGTCCACTTTGGCGGCTTCGTCCAGTTCAATCGGCACCTTCTCCAACGATTGTTTGACCAGAAACGTTCCCATGATATTGATTGCCGGTCCGCCCAAGAAGTACACCCACCAAGTATCCAGAAGCCCCGAACCGCCGGTGAAGATGTCGTTTCCGCCCGCATATGGCCAACGCGCCAGCTGCAGGTAAGTAGGAATAAGCGCGATCGTCGTCGGAATCATTTGCGTCGCGAGCATTCCAAGGAACAGGGCATCGCGGCCCTTAAATCGCAACCTCGCGAACGCGTAACCGCCAAGAAAAGAAGTTAATACCGCAAAAAAAGTATTGTAGACGGTACGAATAACGGAGTTTCTCAAATAGATCTGGATAGATGAATCCGTCGAGCCGAACACAAGGATCTTATAGTTAAAAAGCGTCGGCTCATTCGGAATCGGAAAAAAGCCAAGAACTCTGCCGGTAAACTCATCTTTCGTAAAGAACCCGCTCATCACCATGAAGATCAAGGGGTAAAGCAACAGGAACCCGCAACCTGCGAGCACAACATGCGCAAACAACTTGCTGATATTAAATTTACGGGGACGTTTCACCGAGACGGATGCAGTTGTCACGATCTATTTCCCCCTCTTCTTTATTGGAATCGTATTGCTCCGGTCTTCACGCATCGATTTACGATAGTAAAGCGACGTTGCGATGAAGACGATGGCAGCCATCACTAGAGACGACGCACCTGCCATGCCGAGGTTAAAGTCCCAGAAAGCATCACGGTAAATCCGGAACACCAGAACCTCCGTTTTGCCGTAAGGTCCGCCTCCTGTAATAAACATGACCTGCTCGTATATTTGAATAGCTCCGATCAGACTCGTTATCACAATAAAGGTTGCGATCGGCTTCAATCCCGGGATCGTCACGTACTTCAACTTGCCCCACTTGCCGGCACCGTCAATTTCCGCGGCTTCGTACAAGGTGGCATCAACAGATTGCAGGCCGGCCAACCAAATAAGGGCGGCTCCGCCAACGCCTTTCCAGACCGAATATACGACGATCCAGAACACGCTCCAAGGGACGGAAAATTGCCAAATAATCGGGTCATGACCGATTGATTTCAGGAAGTTGTTGATGACGCCGTTCGTAGGGTCAAGAAAGAAATTGAAAATCTGAGTGGTTGCAACGGTAGAAGTTACCGCCGGAATATACCAGATCGAACGATAGATTCCTTTGCCGAAGATAGGCATATTCATCAAAAGAGCAGCGCCAAATCCAGCCAAAAGGGTCGTTACCGCTACCAGCGCCCCCAACCAGATAGATCGCCATAGTGCTTCGTAATACATTGGATCTTTGAAAAAGCGGATAAAATTGTCGAACCCCGTGAACTTCGGATGCGCCTGGATGCCTACCCAATCGAAGAATCCTAGTCCGAAACCGAATAGGGTCGGAAATCCGCTGACAACCATCCACCATGACAGCATTGGCCCCAAAATGACGGTTGCCATCAGCGCATCCCGATGGCGCACAAGAAAGCGCTTAAATTTTGTTTGTTGCAGTGGTACAGATTGTGCCATCCTTTCCCCCTCCAATCACCTTGTTTGCAATATCTAATATATATAATATTAATATGTCAGTCAACAACCTCTCAGAATAAATAACAAGAACAGCCTGTTATCCCTAGATAAACCTATACTTTTGTCAATCACCACCTTCAACAAGTTCTCCATATTCATATCGCATTTATTGACTGTTAATAATAATGAATATATCATATTTGTATATAGAATGATTTAAAAATCGAAAGGATGATAAACAATGAAGTCTACGCTTCGTCCACCTGCCGTTCCATTGATCACCATCGATCCCTATTTCAGCGTATGGTCTACAGCCGATCGCCTTACGGATGACTTTACGAGACACTGGACCGGCCGACGGAATGCCTTAACCGGGTTGATTCGCATTGACGGCAAGACGTTGAGGTTTATCGGCAAGGTTGAACCGAATGCGGAAGGGTATTTCACCGAACCGGAGCCCATGCATCAAACCTCGTTGCACGTAACTGCATTAAGCACGGTGTATGTTTTTGAAGCAGAAGGCGTTTGTCTGAAAGCGCATTTCACAAGTCCATTGTTGTTAGACGATTTTGAGCTATTATCTCGCCCGGCCAGCTATTTGAAGTTGTCGGTCTCCTCCCTTGACGGCAAAGCACATGAAGTGCAAGTCTATCTGGACGTTACCGGCGAGTGGTGCGTCGATACCAGTGATCAAGAGGTTGTGGGCAAAACGGAATCTGAAAGAGTTTATACGCTGCTTCAATTCCAAAATGCAGTCCAGAATCCGCTTTCCAGATCCGGAGACGATATCCGGATCGATTGGGGAGACTTCTATCTGGCAACGGAGAGCGGCGAATCCGTTGACAGCGGATTTGGTCTTGTGGGTAATCGGATGGATTTCGTTCGTCAGGGAACGGCAAATCTGAGCGAGTCTGCGAGCGAGCCGCGTGCGGTTAGAGATCAAACGCCTATGATGGCGTTTGTGTGGAATTGCGGTGAACTTCCCGTCAGCGGCAAAGAAATATCTAAGCTCTATGTACTCGCATATAACGACAAAGTTTCGATTGAGTATTTCGGCAACCGTCTAAAGGGGCTTTGGACGCGGAGCGGAACGAGCGCTTCGGCCATGATTGCAGCCGCCTTCCTCGAATATCCGTCCATTATGGAGCGCTGCGATGCGTTCGACCGGATGATCAGGGAGAAAGGAGAGCAGGCGGGAGGCAAGAGCTATGCGGATCTGCTGGACTTAGTCTATCGCCAAGCAATCGCGGCGCATAAGCTCGTTGAGGATAAAGAAGGCAATCTGTTGTTCCTCTCCAAAGAGTGCTTCAGCAACGGCTGTGTCGCCACCGTCGACGTCAGCTACCCCTCGATGCCGTTATTTCTTTTATTTGCACCGGAGCTAGTCAGAGGCATGATGCGTCCGATTTTCAAATTTGCCGCCAGCGACTTATGGAAGTTTGAATTCGCTCCTCATGATATCGGGCAATATCCGCTGGCAAACGGCCAAGTGTACGGGATGGAGAGCGAAGCTGGTCAAATGCCGATCGAGGAGTGCGGCAATATGTTGATTATGATGGCCGCCGTGTGCAAAGCCGAACAGTCGACTGCTTTTGCCGAGGAGCATTGGGACGTCCTTACGAAGTGGGTTAATTATTTATTGAAGCATGGACTGGATCCCGAGAATCAGCTTTGTACGGACGATTTCGCCGGTCATCTTGCTCACAATGCGAACCTTTCTATTAAGGCGATTATGGGCATCGCAAGCTATGGCATCCTCTGCGGGATGCGCGGAGACAAGGAGCAGGAACGCCACTTCCGGTCACTAGCTCGGGAGATGGCAGGAGAGTGGATCAAGCTCGCCAAGGAAGGCGACCATTATCAGCTTGCGTTCGGATCCGAAGGCTCCTGGAGCTTGAAATACAATCTAGTCTGGGATCAGCTTTTCCGAGCCGACATCTTCCCCGAGGAAGTGGCACGGAAAGAAGTGGCATGGTATTTGCAACAACAAGACCGCTATGGCGTCCCGTTAGATAGCAGAGAACATTACACAAAGGCAGATTGGCTCATCTGGGCGGCATCGCTGGCTGAACGTGAAGAAGACTTCAAGTCTCTGATCGAACCGCTGTGGTTCTATGCGAATGAAACGCCCGACCGAAAGCCGCTGACGGATTGGTGCGACACCCTTAACGCCCGCTGGATAAACTTTCAGCATCGCAGCGTGGTCGGCGGATTTTTTATCCAAATCCTCAAAAAAGAATGGGTAAAAGGCTAGAAAACAGGAGGAAAATAAGTGAAGAAGAAAATCGGGCTCATCGTTGGACTTGGTCTAATCATTGTTATTATTGCCGTCGCGGCCCTATGGCTTAGGCCGGATAAGAAGGAAGGGATACGTTGGCCTCAGAAACAAGCGCTTCCTTCGTTTCCGCCCCCTGCCGATCTGCTCGACCTGGTCAGCCTGAACAGCAAGCTAATCTATGAAGGAGAAGATCCGCAGAACGGACAGACGACCGGCAAAGCCGATGGAGACGGCTGGCTCGCCGTTGTCGGTACCGATAAAGCCGAAGAGCTGATACTAGATGTCAAGGACATCACCGAAGTGCCGACCGGCGATACCAAAGCCGCATTTAATCTAAGTGTGGATAAGTTTTCCGATAAGAATGGGATTGTCGCCAAGCTAGAGATCAGGGATCAAAAGACGGACACGATACTGGGATCGTTGGAGGTGTCCAACTGGGACTTTACGCAGGAGAATGCCTCCCAAACTTTTGAAGTTCCGCTCACCGCGCCCGATTCCACGCACCCGCTCGAACTACGGGTTTTTTGGACAGGGAAATCCTCGATGAAGCTTTACGACGTGTCGTTCCAATCTCCAAGGAGAGCTGATGAAGTCGCCATGTTTGAATCCTTAAGAGGGGTCGTCAACCACACCGAACCGCGCATCTACGACCAGGACAAATCGGGCACCTACTGGCTTGACGCCCTCGGTTTATCTTACACGCGAATCAAGAATAACTGGCAGTTGATGGATAAGTACCTCTCGGAAGTCAATGGAATTGTCGTCTACGACCCGGAAGTTCCGGACACCTACAATTTGGCGACGACTATTGCCGGGTTAAAGAATGCTATCGTTGCCGCCCCTTCCTTGCTAGAACAGCTGACTTCCAGTCCGTACAATTTGCCTATACTTGAAGATTTGCGCGGGAAATTCAAGTCGAAACTCGACGTCTATAATTATCTCTATGACTCGTACTGGCCCAAGACTACGCATCGGGTTTTGGTTGGACTCACCCCGGATTTAAAAACCAATTTACGAGAGTATGCCATGGGGATTCAGGCGTCGGTCGTTTGGCTGAACCCGGCCGTCCCCGAGGAAGAGGCGATCCTGAACAAATTCATGGCGGATATGCCGTATGGAACCGGTCTTTATCTTGGCTGGTGGCCAGATGAAGGAACCGGCGTGACCAAAACCTCCGAATTCGGACTGGCGACGGTAGCGGCCGATTTCTCGTCCAACCTGTCCGTGCTGAGCGGAACGTCCCGGAAAATCACGCCCCCGAAAACTCCCGTCAAACCGCGGTTGGAGAACAAGGTTTATGTGACTTACATTGTGAGCGACGGCGACAATCTGCAGTATGTCGAAGGCTCCCTTCCTAGGTTTTGGGAAACTCCGAACAGGGGAGAAATTCCGATCGGCTGGACGGTATCCCCCTTGATGGTAGACGCCATGCCCGGCGTCCTGGATTATCTCAACAGAACCGCTACGGATAACGACGCTCTGATCTCAGGACCATCCGGAATGGGATATACGTATCCGAACATGTGGACGGATCAGAAGGGACTGGATCTCTTCTTCTCGCGGACGAACGATTACATGTCGCGCTCCGGAATGAGGGTGCTTACCGTCTGGAATACCGTCGTTGGGACTACAAATCCGAATGTAGGCAAGAGCATCGCCGAGCATGCGCCCTCCTTGCTCGGATTTACTTCCCAAGGCAATACGGGAGTGATTACGGTATACAAGGACTCTATGCCCGGTCAAGAACTCCAAAAAGGGTACGGGTCGTCCGAGTCGGATCTTACAACGTATGTAGAGTCCGCCATGAAGAAATGGGATCATAAGTCGCCCCTCTTCATTGGTATTCAGGCTCAACCTTGGTCCGTCTCTTATCAGAATTTCGTTAACGCGTACCATTACTTTAAAGACAACAAGGACATCTCCATTGTTCGACCGGACGTCTATTTTCAATTGGTACGCGAATCCAATCATCTGTCGATCGATTCTCGAAAATGAATACCAGTTGACTAAAAGCTATAAATGATATATTATTTCTACAGTAATACTCGATATTTAGGAGAAATCAGCGATGAATAATGATCGGCAACCGCTTTATATCCAAATTCAGGATTATTTCAAAGAACGGATAACTACACAGTTGCTGAGACCGAACGATAAAATCCCTTCAGAGAAGGAACTGATGGAGCAATTCGGCGTCAGCCGGATTACGGTGGCCAATGCATTGGTGCAGCTCGCCAAAGAGGGATGGATCTACCGCATTCCCGGCAGGGGCAGCTTTGTGAACAAATTGGTCGACGCACGGGTCATTAAGTCCGATACGGCCCTGCCCTATCAGCAGGATGAGCGTATGCAAACGGATTATTTGCCGACCAAAAGCTTGTATGCCGACGACTTGCCCGCTAGGCAGCACGAGGGTGAGAAGAGGAAGACGGTCTGCCTCATTATCCCGACGATCGAAGACTATTTTGCGCTTCGTCTTATATCCGGCATCAATGAAGTATTGATCAACGAGGGGTATTCCTTGTTCATCGCCATCAGCAATAACTCGATTGAAACCGAAAAAAATCTGATCAGAGAATGTTTGGCTAATGAAACGTCCGGGCTTCTTATCTTCCCTTGCGATGCAGAGATGTATAATGAAGAGATACTGGCCCTCAAGATGTCTAATTATCCTTTCGTGCTCATTGACCGCTATCTGGCGGGCGTTGACACCAATTTTGTCTACACCGACGGCTTGAACGGCGCCAGGTTGGCCGTGAACTACCTATGGGAGTTAGGGCACCGGGATATTGCCATTTGCTCGGATACGCCGCTACCGACGATCACGGTTAGCGATCGAATCAACGGCTATTTTGAAGCGATGAAAGAACAGGGAGCGATGATCAACTCGGCGATGATCCTGACCGATTTCAAGGTGGACTATTCCACCATTAGAGAGGACCATCCCTTATACCGGTTCATCTTCAACCGGATGGCGAGCGCATATGTTACCCTCAATGCCAGACTTGGAGTGTATATTTCCAATGTAGCCAAACAAATCGGACTTAAGGTTCCTGAAGATATCTCAATCTTGACCTTCGACGACCCTTCATCCGGTTATGATGAATTTGGTTCTTTCACCCATATTTCTCAATCGGAATCTAGAATGGGCAGGGAAGCGACCGCCATCCTCATGAATCTGCTGAAGAACAAGGATAATCCGGTCAAGTATAGCAAAGTTGTACTTCAGCCTGAAATCGTCGTTCGTTCGTCAACAGGAACGTTCCATCCGTCTAAATAAACATGCGAACCGTATCTGGCGCGCCTCCCATAAAAGATCGAAGAACCTCACCGTTGTGCGGTTCTTTTTGTTTTAGGCAGGAGCGCAATTCGTACCAATAAAACAATCGACCGCCCCGAAGGGTGGCCGATTGAACTTACGCGGAACAACTTTATCGCCGATTAAAGCCGTTCCCGATACCGGGGTAATCCGATGTCCGGCTTTCGGGCGAAGAAGGCGCGGCGTATCCGGGATATACGGCATGTGGATGCTGGGCTTGCCCGGCATCCACATGCCGTTGCTGCGGCTTAGGTACGCAGTCTACCGGCGGACCGATCGTCGTCGTACTCTTAATCGGCGCGAGCGCTTGCGCGATGAGCGCTTCATCGAGGCAATACGTGTGCGCGAGCATGTTTCTCGGGGCTAACCTGAGGAAATCGGACACGGCGATAAATTCGGGAACGGGCGCATCGAAGATCGCAAGCAGATGCGTATTGTCCTCCGTCGCCAGCTCCCAGTGGAACCAACCCTGAGGAATGTTGGCGACCTGGCCGGGAGCGATTTTAAAGTTCAGCACGGTCTTCGTGAACGGATTCAGAATAGAGACGATTTCCCCGCCGGCAATGCAATAGACCAGCTCCGATGCGTTCTGATGAATATGCGGCTCGACCACATTCCCACGTGACATGTAAATATCGAGCAGCGATACGTTGCCGAGCGTGTTCAGCTGGTCGATTCCGAGGGCGTTAATGTAATTTCTCCCGTCTTTCGTGAACGACCGATTCTTACTTAGATCGAAAAAATATTGCACGCTTGGAGAGGTGAAATCCATATAGGACACAGCCATTTGCCTTACCTCCCGATTGTGGATTCATCTTTACAAAGCGTATTCCCGCCGGCGCGAAATCATGGCTCTTAAATCAACTTCCCCGCCCACAGCATCCTAAAATCGAGTAGATAGGGGCGGCAAGCCCCTGACCTCTCACACCACCGTACATGCGGGTCCGCATACG
>NZ_JBHSNC010000031.1:0-127014 GCF_042655785.1 Cohnella yongneupensis | reverse complement strand
GCGGGGGCTTGGCCCCTCCCGCGACCGGACTTTCACCGGCTAGAAGATGCGTGCCTCTGGGCACGCGCAAACAAAAAGACTGCCTTACTTGCCGGACTAGTCCGGAAGTAAGGCAGTCTTTTCACTTTCATATCCGATATTTGGGCCGCATAATCGCGAAATGCGCGAAGATCAAGACGACCAAAATGACAAGGACGACGATGGCCGTCCCTATTCGCTCCGACCAGGATCCATCCGCGAACAAAACCGGACCGATGCCGAAGACGGCCACCGCCAAATATAACGCGATAAAGATCGCGTTGATTAGCCACTTAACCATCGAAACCCTCCAATCCGGAAGGTATGCCTCCACCGTTAGACGGCTATGCTTCCATCCTTACTGTTGCCCGACCAAGCGTCTCTTCATTCCACCAAACTTCAAGCTCGTCGCCTTCGTTAAGCGCGTCCACTCCGGCAGGCGTACCGGTGTAGATCAGATCGCCTGCGGCCAGACCGTACATACGTCCTGTATAATCGATCAATTGTTGCAAGCCGAACACCATATCCCGCACTTCGCCGCGCTGTGCTTCGGCTCCGTTGATCCGCAGTCCGAACGCATGCGCGGACACTTCATCGAGACCCGGAAAAGCGAGCCAACGCCCGAGCACGGCGGAGTTGCGGAAGCCCTTGGCCGGCAGCCAAGGCAGTCCCTTCTTCTTGATCGTCTCTTGCACGTCGCGCAGCGTCAGGTCGAGTCCTACCGTAAAATGCGAAATGAGTTCCTCTAGGCGCATGCCCGGTTCGTAAGTCCGACCGATGGCGAATACAAGCTCCGCCTCGTAATGTACCGCTCCTTGGGAAGAAGGAATAATAAGCTTGCCCTCGTCCATCGTCGCGATCGCGTGCGTCGGCTTCGTGAAGAGCATCGGCGAAGCCGGTACCTCGTTGCCTAACTCTTCGGCGTGCAGCCGGTAGTTGCGTCCCACGCAATAAATGTTGCGAATATCCATCAGTTAGATTCTCCTTCTCTTATTGCCGCATCCCAGCGGTCCGGATAGTTCGTGCACAATTGGAACGGTGCTGCCCAACGAGAAAGCTTGCGCAAATCTCGCGGTTTGTTGACGGTCCATGCCATCACGGAGATGCCCGCCTTCGCCGTCTGCCGAAGCAGCTTCGCCGTAATGTGCGGAAAGCCGATCGATAACGTCGTCGCTCCGAGCGCTTGCAACCGTTCTATCAGATCGTAGGGACGTGCATCGATAATGAGCCCAAGCTTCATCGAAGCGTCGCATTCGCGGACCGCCTGCAATAACGCCGGCCTAAACGATGTAATAACCGTATCCGGCGCCATACCGCGCGCGCGAATGACTTCCACCGCGCGCTGTGCGAGCCTGCGTTGCGATTGCTCGTCGGCGTCTTCCGCGCCTTTAAGCTCAACGTTCAGCTTGCATCGCCCGGAGGCGAGCGTGACCACCTGATCGAGCGTAGGCACGCCTTCCGAGGCGAACTTCCGTTCGAACCAACTGCCCGCATCCAGCTTGCCGAGCTGCTCGGCCGTCCGATCCCGGACGTTTCCTTGCACGTTCGTCGTACGCTTAAGCGTGCTGTCGTGAATGACGACGGGCACGTCGTCGCGGGACAAATGCACGTCCAGCTCCAACCAATGGACGTAAGGCTCCGCGAGAGCAAGCTTGAACGCGGCCATCGTATTTTCCGGCGCTTGGCCCGAAAACCCGCGATGCGCCACGCAAGGATGGAGCCTCGCTCGTTCGCCTGCCGTTAACTGTTTCTCCTGCTTATGCGGTAGCATAAACAGCAACCGACTTACCGCATTATGGATTGCTTGCCACAATCGTGCCATCCTCCTCTACCTTCGAAGCGAAGGAATTGCTCGACAAGCGCGCTAGCAGCGCCTTGCCGGTTACGTCGTCCATCGGCGCTGGCTGGGCCATCTTGGCGATCATCGGCGCGAATCGAAGCGTACAATCGCCGCCCGGCTTGCATGTAGCGTTCAGAATCCCCGTCTCCGCCGTCGTGGCCGGCGACATGCCGGGGAACACGAAGTTGCCTAGGCTATAGGCGATCCACTTGCCTTTATAAGACTCGAAGCCCTGCAATACGTGCGGATGGCTGCCGATGACGAGATCCGCTCCCGCATCGATTAACGTGTGGCCAACCGACTTCTGGAACTCGTTCGGCAAATCTTGGCGTTCCGTACCCCAATGAATCATTACGACGACTACGTCCGCGTTGCCGCGCGCTTCCTTGACCGCCGCGACGGCGCGCTCCGTCGAATAAGCTTCCGCCAGACCCGGATGATCCTTATCGGCTTTCCATTCCGTCTTAGGTACGACGCGCGTCAAGCTTACGAAGCCGACGGTGATGCCGTTGCCATCTACATAAGCAGGGGTATACGCTTCGCGATCGTCGATGCCGGACCCGGCATGTTGCAAATCCGCGTCGTCCAGCGCGTCCATCGTATCGCTGAGCCCTTCCCAGCCGTAATCCATCGTATGGTTGTTGGCTAGCGACAAGAAGTCGAAGCCCGCTTCCTTGATCGGGACTAGCCCTTCTTTCGGGCCTCGGTACACATATTCCTTGTTTTGAGCAGGCGTGCCCCGCGTCGTGATCGACGTCTCCAGGTTACCCGCCGTAATATCGGCAGCCGATAGCAAGCTGCTCGTCTCGCGGAACGGGTAATCGAATCCGAATTGGTTCATATAATCGAGCACCTTGGCCGCAGGCAAAATATCGCCCACGAGCGCAATCGATACCGTACCGGGCTCCGAGCTCGAAACGGTTTCTTCATCATCGCTCGGCGGAACGGCGTCATTAACGACCTCATCGTCTCCGTCGTCATCGCTTGCCGTCGGCGCATCGCTCGACTCTGTCGCTTCTAACCCGCTCTCATCGGGCGAAGGCGCAATAGATTCCGTCGCGATGTCGGGCTTATCGCCGGATTGCAACGTCTCGTCGCGGTGATTTCCCATCCAAATGAACGCGGCAAAACCAACGATGCACGCCAGCATGATCAAGTTGAACCAGAGCAACTTGCGCGCACGCTTGCCTCGTTGCATCTTCTTCTTATCATTCGTACGCGTGCGAGAATATGTCATCGTTCATTTCTCCTCAACCACAATCTCCCTGCCCGTATTATACAGGATGAAACGCAAAAAGACGATTGCCCGTCCCGATCCGCGAAGATCGTTCCGGCAATCGTCTCTCATTAAGCGGAAGCTTCCTTGGCTAGCGACAGGTGCTCGCGCGCGAACTCCGAGCTGCCATATAGCCCGGCTTCGTCGCCTAGCGCCGGCGTTACGATGCGGAGCCGCTCGGCATATAGCGGATGAAGCGAGCTCGACAACACCGCATGAAGCGGCTGCAAAAACAGCTCGCCGGAAGACGCTACGCCTCCGCCGACGATAATAATATCGGGGCTAAGCAACGCGATCGCGGGCGCTAGCGCCCTGGCCAGCCAGCCCGCCGTCCGGCGAAACGTCTCGATGGCGAAGCCGTCACCGTCGACGGCCGCCTGCCATACATCTCTTGCAGTTAGCGATTCCCGCCGCTCCGGAGGAAACCGTTCCGCGAGCAATCCTACCCATCCTGCTGCTAGGCCGTCGCGAGCTTGTCTGGCGATACCGGTCGCCGAGACGACCGTCTCCAAGCAACCTTTCATGCCGCAGCCGCACACGTATGGGATGTCGGAGAAGGCGATATGCCCGATCTCTCCGGCTAATCCGGCCGCACCGTCGTGCAGCTTCCGCTCGGACACCCACGCGGACGCGAGTCCCGTTCCGAGCGTCAAGCCGAGCACGTGATCGAAGCCTTTGCCTACGCCGCGCAGCGATTCGCCATAGACGATCATTTTGACGTCGTTGCGTACCGTTACCGGCACTCCGATCAACTCGCTTAGCTTCTGCGCGACGGGGGTGCGGACGAGCGGCAAATTAGCCGCATCGACTTCGCCCGTCTTGAAATCGATGAACCCCGGAAGACCTATACCAACGGCGCTCAGCGCTCCCTCCGGCAATCCTTCCTCGGTCAATAGCGTCTTGCATAGCTCCGCCAGTTGCCCCAGCAAGCCCGCCGAGCCTTGCGACGTCTCCGTCGGCACTTTGCGGCTGCGTATCAATCGGCCTTCGTCATTGAACAAACCCGACACGACGTTCGTACCGCCGACGTCAATCCCGATCGTGATCATTAGGCGTCGTCTCCTTGACGTCCGAATGGTCCGATCGTTACCGGTTGCTTCGCCTTAACCGGCGCTTCCCCCGAAAGCACGCCCGCAAGCGCCGTCATCATAGCCGGTTTGTTCTCGTAGCAGCAGACGTAAATCGGCGCTTCCGGAACGCCAAGCAAGTCGTAAGGCGTTCTCATCGCGACCCATGCGAACGTATGGCTCGCATCGGAAGCAAGCTCCCTTATTAATTCGGTCTGCGATTCGGAGAAACACGCGTCGTACGATGCGAACACGACGTTACGGCTTCCCGCGGCCGCCGCGCGAACCGCAGCCGCTTCCTCCGCCGTCGGATTTAGCCCGATGCGAGTTTCCTCGATGTCGTAGCCTCGGTCCGCGAGCGCCGCGCCGAGCGTCCACGATTGCTCGACGACTTCGACGACCTCGGTGCCGACGCGCGCTTCCGTCCATACGACGACCGTGCGGCCGCCCTTGGCTAGCGGAAGCGCCTCACTTCCTTTTACGACCGTGACCGCCGCCTCGCTCAGCTCGTTCATGACCTGTTCTGCGCGAACGGAATCCACGGCCGAAGCATGGCCGCCAAACAGCCCTCTAAGCTGCTTGAGCGTCCAAATCCGGCGCGCCGACTCTTCGATGCGTGCCTCCGGAATTTCTCCCGTCATCACCGCTTCGAGCACCGCTTCGAGCGCGGCGGTCTGCCGCTCCAGCCGATGGCTGACGAGCACGAGGTCCGCCCCCGCCTTAATGGCTTCGACCGCGCCGCGAGCGACGCCAATCGTCTCCGAGATCGCGTTCATCTCCAAGCAGTCGGTGACGATAACGCCATCGAAGCCGAGTTGATCGCGAAGGAGGCCGGTCAATATTTTGCGCGACAGCGTCGCGGGCATTTTGTCGGGTTCGAACGCCGGAAACACGACGTGCGCCGTCATGATCGCATCCACGCCTTCAGAGATCGCCTTGCGGAACGGCACCAGCTCGACCGCGTTCAATCTATCGATGCCATGCGGCACGACGGGAAGCTCGTGGTGGGAATCCGCCGACGTATCCCCGTGTCCGGGAAAATGCTTAGCTACGGCGCTAACCCCGCCTTCTTTGTACCCTTCGATCGCGGCTATGCCGATGTTCGAGACGTGAGCCGGGTTCTCGCCGTAAGAGCGCACGCCGATGACCGGGTTCAGCGGATTGTTGTTCACGTCCAAGCACGGCGCGAAGTTCATATTAATGCCGATGTCGCGTAGCTCCGCCCCGGCCAGCTTGGCCGCTTCGCGCGTCAACGCCGCATCCCCAGCCGCGCCTTGCGCCATCGCGCCCGGCATGACCGTCACTCCTTCTTCCAGCCGAACGACCATTCCGCCTTCTTGGTCGATGGCGATGAACAGCGGAACAGCCGAGGCGGCTTGCAGCTTGCCCGACAGCGCCTCTACCTGGGAGGCGTTGCGCAAATTGCGACGGAAGTAGATAACGCCTCCTATGCCGTATTCTTTCACCAATGCTTCTATGCCCGCGGTCGGCTCGACGCCGTCGAATCCGCACATGAAGAGCTGACCGATTTTCTCCTTTAAGCTGAGCTGTTCAAAACCGCTTATTGCCGTCATTACTGGCTTCCCCCTATGAAGGTCCTGAATATGTTTCTACTTCTCCCGATGATGCATCGCCCAAGCCGGAATGTCGGCTTCTCCGATCTGGTTCTGGTGCCGGTCGCGAAATTCGGACGGCAGCATGCCCGTATACTTGCTGAACACTCTCGTGAAATACCGGCGTTCGACGTAACCGACCATTTGGCCGATTTGGGTCACGCTCTTATCGCTTAACGCGAGTAGCGACTTGGCCATCTCCATCCGCTGCTTCGTTACGTACTCCACGAACGTTTCGTTAAACTGCTGCTTGAACAGCAAGCTAAAATAGCTACCGCTAATGCCTAAGTAATCGGCTAGCGCGTCGATGCTAAGCTCGGTCGACAGATTGCGCTCGATATAATCTTTGGCGGACAGCATAAGGACGTCGCTCGTCTTCTTCTTCATGACGCTGTCGAGCGACAGGTCAACTAGCTTGTTGATGACCGACATCGTCTCGCGAATACCTTGGTTGCGGTCGATCTGCCGCCAGATAGCCGTTTCTTCCTCGTTCGTCATGACATCCATGCCGCGCATCTCGCGCAGTAGGTGAATGCACAAGTAATGAAGAATCGGAGCGATTCGCTCGAACGACGCTTCGGGCAGCTGCCGGAAGCTGTCGTTCAACTCCTTGAGCGCCGTTTCCGTGCGGCGCCTATCGCAGCGCTTAAGCCCCGTGACCATCTCCTCGATGCGATCCCACAGCTGCTCGGGCGTATCCGAATTTCCTCGCGCCTTCTCCGACAGCACGACGCCGGCATGCGCGTTGTGCGACAGGTTCAAAGATCGCTGCAAGCTCTTGTAAGTACGGGCCAGCTGTTCGAGCGATACGGGCGACTGGTGAAGCGCGACGCGAATCGTCAGCTTCAAATAGCTCTCGACCGCTTGCCGCAGCAGCTCGCCCCATGCGAGACATTGCTGCCGTTCGAACGTTTCCGGCGGCATCGTCTCGATAAGCACGCACCATTCACCGCTCCTCACTTGCAGAACGGAGCTCTGCACCCCGAACGAGGCGAGATTTTCTTGCAGCAGATTATGGATCGCGAAGTTCCATAGCTTGCGTTCCTTCTCTTCCCACGTGCGTTCCTTCTTCGTGTAGTCGGCGACGTCGACAAGCATCATCGCGAAGCTGAACGCATGCTCGTCCATATCGTGCAGCTTTGCGAACGGCTTCGTCGAGCCTCCGCCTAAGTCGACCAGGCGGTCGTACAATATTTTCTCGTAGGCGAGGTGAAACACTTGCTTCCATTCCTGCTGCATCGAGATCTGCTCGACGTTCCGTTCCCGGATCCCGTCCGCCAGGCGCGAAATCGTATTTTCCAGCTCCTCGTAATCGATCGGCTTCAAAATGTAATCCTTGACCTCGTAACGCATGACCGAACGCACGTAGTTGAAATCTTGATAGCCCGTCAGCATAATGACTTCGGCGTCCGCGTCGAATTCGCGCAGCGCGCCCAAAAACTCGATTCCGTCCATGACCGGCATCCGAATGTCGCACAAAATAAGGTTCGGTCGATGCTCCCGCGCCATTTCGAGTGCGATTTGTCCGTTCTTCGCCGTGCCGATCAGCTCGATATCGAGGCTATCCCAAGGGATAATCATCTGCAGGTTTTTTAGTATGTTAATCTCGTCATCGACCAGTAGCGCTTTAAGCTTCATCGGTCTCACTCTCCCGCTACTTTAGGTATGATGCATTTGATAACCGTCCCTTGTCCCGGCGCGCTGCATAGCAACAATCCGTATCCGGTGCCGTAGTGAATGCGTAGTCGGTCGGCGACGTTGCCGACGCCAAGCCCTCTGCGCTCGCCGGTTTCCGGCGAATCCTCCTGCATTTCCTCTAGAGAAGAAATGCCGTGCTCCGTTAACCGGACAAGCCGTTCGTTCGTCATGCCGATCCCGTTGTCCTCGACGTAAATCGCGATGTTGCGCCCTTCTTCCCTCGCCCTTACGTGAATTCGTCCAAGGTAGTCGATGCCTTCGAAGCCGTGTTGGATGCTGTTCTCGACGAGCGGTTGAAGCGTCAGCTTCAGGATCGGATTCGCGAGCAGCCGTTCCGGAACATCGATCTCGTACTCGAACAGCTCCTCGAACCGGTACTTTTGAATTTCCAAGTAGCTGGTCAAATGCTCGAGCTCTTGCTCTATGTTTATCTCTTCCTTTTGCTGGATGCTAATGCGGAAAATGTTCGCGAGCCGCTGCACCATTTTGCTAACTTTGCGTCCTTCGTTCTGCACGGCTAGAATGTTGATCGACTCCAGCGCGTTGAACAGGAAGTGAGGCTTGATTTGCGCTTGCAGCAGCATCATCTCGGCTTTGCGTTTGCGCCGTTGCTCTTGCTTGACGTCTTCCAGCAGCTCCGACACTCTCGCCACTAGACTGTTGAAGCCTCGCGCCAATATGGAAGTCTCGTCCTTGCCTTTGACGGGCACGCGGGTTGACAAGTCTCCCCGCTCCACCTGCCTCATCGCGCGAACGACGCGGACGATGAACCCTACCGTGCGGCGGACGAACATAAGATTGAAGACGAGCGCGAACACGAGCGTTAACGCCGTAATCGCCACCATCCAACGAAGCACGATGACCATGTCCCCAGACAAATACGACCAGGAGGTGACCATGACTAGCTTCCAGTCGCCGACGCCCAGCCGCTCGAGATCAAGGTCCTGGACGGACACGAGGCTCTTCTCCCCGTCGAATACCAAGGATTTGCTCTGATATTTTTTATTGCTTCTGATGTCGATCCCTTTGCGGGTGCCCATAAAGTTGGCGATGCTCTGGCCTTGCGCCGTTCCTTGATTGTCGAACACGACTTTATCGTCGCGCCCTACGATCAAATACCGCCTGTCCGAGCTGCCTTGGCTGTTATAAAAGCTGAAAATACGCGCCAACTCGTTCATCTGGAACCGCGTAACGAGAATACCTTTGCTCGTTAACGTGTCGACGTCGAGCAGCACGCGGATTTGCGTGAACAGGTTGTTCGCTCCGTTCAATACCGGGTCTTCGTTAGGCCCGATCCACACCGGCGCGCCGAACTTCTTAAGCACCTCGGGATAAATCGGATTGCTCTCTAGATCCGCCTTCGTGATCGGAATGTCTTTGCTGAAGTTCACGTTCACGATGCGGTTGTCGTTACGATATAACGTCACCGATTGGATCCCCGGGTACGTGAGGAGCACGCGTTGGCGCAGACGTTCCTTCTCCAGCAACGCTTCGTAAGTCTCGTTGCCGGCCACGTCGTCCGGACTACTCGCTGCCGCCTCCGGATCGAGCGACTGCTCGACCGTCTCCACGCTATCCTCCGTCGTAACCCAGAAATCGGAGAAGTAGTTCGCTTCCTTGATCATATTGTTAATGTTGCGACCGATCGCCTTGAGGGTAAGTTCGGTCTGCTCGGCGTATTTCTCTTGCGTAACGTTTTGAAAGACGAGATAAGAAACGCTGCCGAGTACGAATAATGGAACGATAATAAAAGCGAGGAAAGCCGCGAAAATACGTTTGCTTAAGCTCATCTCTCGAAGTCCGTCCTCTCACGTATGTTGCTCTCATTATAACAGGAGGAGGCGCAGATGAAGATACCGCCAGAGATGCTCATCGCCTAATCCCATTATAGAGAGGATGCGCGCGGACATTAAGTCTTCATTCCCACAATCAGGGGATAAAATCGGCTTGTAGTGGTGCTTGGGGCGGTGGGATGGAGGTTCCAACTGAGCGTTATCGGATGTTTTCGCGGAACGGGCACTGGTAAGACACCATCGGATGCTCTGAGGCCACCAGAAGCCTTAATTTGCAAAAATGACAGATTTGACGAAACGTGCGGACACAAGAGACGTTATTCGTCGAGTTATGGCTGATTAACCTCCTTTTATGCGCTAATAGCGCCCTCCACGTCCGTATAAGTTAGCAAAAGGTTATTTCCAGCAAAATAGCGTCTTTCTTGTCCATTACAATTGCCATTACACTTAAGTCGCTTTATACTGGAAGAACCATACAGGAATACCGGTCGTGAAGCACGCGCCGCTTGCATCCTTTTGTCAACCGTAATGACGGTTGCGAAAGATGAAGGCGGCTTTTATTTTTTTATCCGAGAGGAGAATCAGTCTGATGTCGAGATTCGAACGGCTTTACGAGGAGTGGTTGCGTTCCAATATAAAGGCGAGGTTAATCCAAGGAGACTTGAACGCTTGAATCAAGGACTTGGGCATGGAACGGTCGAATTCCTTCGGACGGTATGGTTCCCTTCCATTGGGCACTTCGATCATCTGTATCCTGAATGGGAAGTCCGCGATTTTAATAATGGCTATCGATACTTGGATCTCGCATACATGCCTGGCGGCGCGCAGGGAGGTATCGAAATTCAGGGGTACGGATCTCATGCGAGAGATCTCGACGTTCGAAGATTCAAAGATTTGTGCAAAGGACATAGCTTGTTATCGCTTGACGGTTGGACATTCTTACCTGTCGCGTTTCCCTCGATTATGGACGAGCCAAAAATGTGTCAACAGCTAGCGCTCGCATTCGTCGGCAAATTTATCGCAATGAGCGTTCCCTCAACTTTAAACTGGCTTGAGGCCGAAACTGTCCGGTACGCTAGACGCATTCTACGCCCCATGACACCGAAGGAGCTGGCGCGCCATCTTTGCATTAGCGATCGTCATGCCCGGCGAGTGTTGCATCAGCTTGTAGAGATGCAAATGTTCGAAGCGGACAGCGGGAAGCAGCGCGTTCGAACTTATAAAATTCGGTTGTAAGTTGCTATTTACACTTCGACATGTGGACGCTAGGGACGTTATTTGCTTACGTGCTTTGTATTAGGAGGTTGTGGGGACACAAGCGACTTTATTAAGAGAATAAGTGAGCAAATAGTACTCATTCCGAGGATTTAGTGTCTTCACTGTCCTCAATCACAAGCACTAGGCGTAAATTTAATCTAATAGCGGCTCTGAGGTCCGGTTAACCTGACTATCGATTGGATTTATTATTCTGCGCCGCCGCGGCAACCAGCGCTTCCACATAACGGAGCAACTCGTCCAACTGGAGCTCGCCGACGTGAAACAGAGGTAGCGACGAGGCGGCGGCAACGGACACAAGCGTCTCGTTTTGCTGGCGTATCGCGAATGCGAGGACATTGGGAAGATGGAGGAGTTCGACGTCGGAGGAATCTCGAAGCAGCACGATTTTCGGATAGGGGGCGGTTTTGAAGCCTTCCACGATGACCGCGTCAATCGCCTGTCCGCGCATGGCGTCCAGTAAAGCATCGAGCGGAGTCGGACGTTCCATCGTCCATGCCGTTCTTGAAGAAGAGGTTATCGCCGTCATGTATGCGCCTGCTTCGCGATGTCGCGAGCTGTCCGTTCCCGGTACGTCCGGCACGAAATTGTGGGCATCGTGTTTGACGGAGCCGATTAAATAACCTAGAGAGCTAAGCCTCTCGATGATCGCGGATGCTAACGTTGTTTTGCCTGCGTTTTTGTAGCCGACGATTTGCAGTACGATCATCGATTCCCGTGCCTCCTCTGCCGTCTCTCCGACTTCTCTAGGTTAATCTAATCTCCACGCAGTAACGAGTTGCCCCGCTTCGAGCCCCGACTTGAGCGGAGGAATCTCGATCAGACAATCCGCGCCCACGATCGTCGTCATTAAGCTCGACTTATCGTCTCCCGTCGGCCAAACCTTTACGAGGCCATCCACTATATTCATTCGGCCCCGAATGTAGCGTCTGTATGCGTTCACCTTGGGGTAACCCACGCCTAAGTAAGCCTGAAAGGGCGTCGCATAGGGATTATCGACGTGTTGCAAACGTTTAATAACAGGCAGTACGAAAAGATGATAGCCAACGAAACACGCCCCCGGATTGCCGGATAGCGCAATAATTAATTGGTCTTTCCGTAGCGCCGCCGTCGTCGGACTGCCGGGTCGCATCGCGATTTTATTGAAGAGCAGCCGAATATCGGGAGCGGCAAGCACATCGACCATGACATCGTAATCGCCGACCGACACGCCGCCCGTCGTCAACAGAAGGTCGCATCGCGAAAGCCCTTCTGTTACGAGAGCTCCAGCCCGATCGCGATCATCAGGTACTTGTCCGAGCAATATCGGCTCCGCGCCGGCTTCCCGAATCATCGCCGCCAGCATCGGCAAGTTGCTATTGCGGATTTTTGCCGGCGCGAGCGGCTCGCCTACCTCTAGCAACTCGTTCCCGGTTGATAAAATTCCGACGCGCGGACGACGGGCGACCGCAACGGTCGCATACCCGCAAGCCGCGAGCAACGCACTTTCGCCCGCTTGCACGAGCGCTCCGGCCGGAATTAACGTTGCGCCGTTTTGAATTTCGCAACCGATATCGGCGATATTCAATCCCGGCAACACCGGCTTCGATATTTGCACGAAGTGAGGTTCGTCTGCCTTGCCGACGTGTTTCGTCGCTTCAAGCATGACGACGGCATCCGCGCCCTCCGGCACCATACCGCCGGTCATGATTCTCGCCGCCTGGCCTGCGCCGATCGCGCGGGTCGGCTCCACGCCGCTCGGCAACGATTCGACCACTTCGAGCGTAATCGGTCGTTCCGCCGTAGCCGCACCTACATCTGCCGCACGAATCGCGTAACCGTCCATGCCGGACCTGCGGAAAGGCGGAAAAGGATGCGGAGCGACAAGAGGCTCCGCGAGCCTTCTTGCCCATGCCTCAAGCAAGGGAACTCGCTCGATTTCTAGCGGCCGCACGCATTCAAGGATTAGCCGTTGCGCTTCTTCCGGCAGAAGCGCATGCCGGCGAAATCGCTCGGGAAGGGGTTCATGCTGCATCGTTACTGCTCCTTCTCGTGGTTCAATCGTTCATATTGTTCAGGCGTATCTACATCGTTCGCAAAGCGCGCGGTAATGCCGCTCGCTTCGAACTCGTTCTCGTATACGTTAATCCACTTAATCTCATCTAACAGGGACAGCAATCTACGATTTCCCGACACAAGCAATCGACCCGCGATATCGCCGATTTCTTTGCGGTAGACCGCATGCAATGGCTGAGGCCGCTCTTCGATAATCGGAACCGCCGCTTGAAAGTCGCCTCCCAGCAAACTAGTCAGTAGCTTGTCCGCCGCTTTCGCGTCGATAAATGGCATATCGCAGCCTATGACCCACGCAAATGGCGAAGTCATCGCCTCAATTCCCGCGTGTAATCCGGCTAGCGGGCCTTCCCCGGCATACTTGTCCATGACGACGCGGACGTCTTCCGGCAATTTCAGTTCCACGGCTCGCTCATCGCTGCTAACGACGACAATGCGCTCATCCGTCCATCCGGAAGCTACCTGCAATTGGCGGTCGATGAATCGCTGGTCGCCAAGTATCAAGTTCGCTTTATTGACGTACCCCATTCGACGGCCTTGCCCGCCGGCGAGTATAATAGCCGCGATCGTCATTAGCTTGCCCCCTCGAAACCTAGTTTGCATGCCGCGCTGAACGCCTTTTCAACGATATCGCCGTCGCTCAGGGGCGAACGGTATATCGCCGAACAATCAAAAAACACGCTATGAGTCATTGTAGCGCCCATAGCGTATCCGTGACAATATGTCGATCTTACAATTGCTTCCACAACGATTCCGCGGCTAATTTGCCTTGCGCGACGCAATCCGGCAGCCCGACGCCGCCGAACGGTACCCCGCAAGCGATAACGCCCGGCAACGCCGCCGATAGTCCGGCCTGGAAAGCGGCGATCGCTTCCGTGTGGCCGACCGGATACTGCGGCATGGAGTCGCGAAGCCGCGTGATTTCCACGAACTCGGGCTCCGCCGCGACGCCCATTAACTCGCGCAAATCTAGACGCACCGCTTCCGTCATCGCCTCGTCCGACAAGGCCACGCCGGCTTCGTCTCCGGCGCGACCGACGTAACAGCGGATGAGCCGCTTGCCTTCCGGCGCGGTATGAAGCCATTTGGCAGACGTCCATGTGCTTGCGGTAATCGTGCGTCCTTCGCCGCGAGGAACAAGGAAGCCCGAACCGTCCAGCTCGCCATCGAAGCTCGCGGCATCATATCCGAGTACAACGTTAGCTACGGAAACATACCGTATCCGTTCCAAAGCGGATACGTCTGCATGCGGCGCAAGCAGCTCGGCCATCGCGACCGCAGGCAAAGCGATCAGCACTTGATCGGCGTCCAGCGCCGATCCGTCCGACAACAATAGCCGGTGACCTTCGGCCGACTTGTCCAGCGATTGCACGCGCGCGTCTAAGCGGATCTCGCAGCCGTACGCTTTTAACTTCTCTTCCAATGCTTCGATAACAGACGAAAGTCCGTTCTTGAAAGTAAGGAATACGGAGGCGGGCAATGGTGTCGATGCGATAGCCGCTTGCGCTTCCCTAGCCGCCGCGGCTTGCGCTTGCTGTTTCTCCCGCCCGTCGATTGTTCCCGCGATCAAGCTGCCGAAAACGCGCTCCATCTCCTTGAACTGAGGAAACGTCGCTTGCAAGCTTAACCCGTACAAATCGCCGGCATATATACCCGCCAGTAGTGGTTCGAATATGCGCGTCACCATCTCCGCGCCCATGTGCCGCTCCAGAAACGCGCCTACCGACTCGTCGCCCTTCGAAGTACCCGGCACGATCTCCCGATCTTCCAACGCGCGAAGCTTGCCTTCCTCCGATACGAGCCCGGTTCGCATGAACGCGTCGGTGTCCGTCGGCACGCCGAGCACTAACCCTTCCGGCATCGGATGCAGCTGCCCGTTCCGGGAAATATACGTTTTCTTCGCCCCCGGATTCGTACCGGTTAATTCCCCGGTCAAGCCGAGATCCTCGGCGAGACGGATCATCGGCAGCTTGCGGCCGAGAAACGAATCCGGCCCCCGTTCGATGACGAAGCCGTCGCGGCGCAGCGTATGGATCCGTCCTCCTAACCGCCTCGAGCCTTCCAGCACGGTTAGCTCTAGACGTTCGCCGCTCGCCGCGGCCTGCCTGGCCAAATAAAAAGCGGCGCTAAGGCCGGTGATTCCGCCGCCTAGCACCGCCACTTTGTGCGTGCGCCGGGTCACAGCGCACGCTCCGGAGCGGCAGCCAACACCGAGTCGGCCATCGCTCTCATATATTGCGGATCATCGTTCAGCATGCGAATGCGCGCTAGCTTAACGCCGCGTTCCGCAGCGAACTTAGCCGCTTCGATATCGATGTCGTACAGCACTTCCAGATGATCGGATACGAATCCGACAGGCGAGACGAGCATCGCCTTCACGCCCTCTTGGCTGAGTCGCTCGATCGTCTCCAAAATATCGGGGCCGAGCCACGGCTGTCCCGTCTGTCCCGCGCTCTGCCAAGTGAACTGCCACCGTTCCACGCCTGCGGCTTGAGCTACCGCGCGTGAAGTCGCCAGAAGCTGCTCCGGATACGGATCGTTCATCTCTAATATCTTCTCCGGCAAGCTGTGCGCGCTGAACAGCACCATCGCCTCGTCGCTCCCCAGTCGCTCCAAGCCTTCGGTTACCCGCTTGCTAAGCGCATCAATCAACTCCGGATGCAGATGATACTCCTCGATTGCAGCCAAAGCGATTCCATGCTTCGCTGCTTCGTCTTTGGCGCGCTTCATGTAGCCACCGACGCTCATGACCGAATATTGCGGCGTCAGCACGATGCCGACCGCTTCGGTAATGCCGCTAGCTGCCATCGCCGCTACGCCGTCCTCAATATATGGCGCCGCATGCTTCAACCCTTGATAGCAGACGAACTTGCCTTCGCCCGCAAGCTCGTCGAGCGTCCGTTGCAACGCGGCTACTTGGCGATTCGTATTTTCGCGCAGCGGGAAAACCCCGCCTACGATCGCCCGGTAACGGCTCGTCAAATCTTCTAATTGTCCCGCGGTAGGCGGATGCCCTCTGCGAATGTGCGTGTAGTACGCTTCTACTCCGCCCAAGCTCTCCGGCGTGCCGTACGACATGACCAATACGCCGATCGCCTTGCTTACGTTCGCGCTCATATCGACACCCCCGACCGAATTTGCTGTTCGCTGTACGCGTGAATGAACGTAGTCAGCTCGCGCAGCTTATCAAGAGACGCTTCCGGATACAAGCCATGGCCGAGGTTGAAAATATACCCGCGTTCTTTCATCCCCTCGTCCAGCAAACGACGAGCATGCTCGTGGATGACGGACGACGGAGCCTCGAGCACGTACGGATCAAGATTGCCTTGAACGGCAAACTTGCCGCCCAGTCTGCTTCTTCCTTCCGAGATCGGCACCCGCCAATCCAAGCCGATCACGTTAGCGCGCAAACCGGTCAAGTGCGGCAGCAATTCGCCCGAGCTTACGCCAGGGAAGTAAATTTTCGGAATGTCCAAGTCGGACAGCTGATCGAAAATGTTAGTAACGTGAGGAAGCACGAATTCCTTGAAGTCGTGAGGCGCAAGCGAGCCGACCCAGCTGTCGAACAGTTGAACCGCTTTGGCGCCGGATTTCACGTGCGCGCGCAAGTAAGTAGCCGCCATGTCGGACAGCTTGCCCATCAAACGATGCCATACGGCAGGCTCGCTGTACATTAACGACTTCGTGCGGCTGTACGACTTGGAAGGACGACCTTCCACGATATAGCTCGCGAGCGTAAACGGTGCGCCGCCGAACGTAATTAGCGGAACGTCCAGCTCGCGGTCCAAAATCTTGATCGTCTCCAGCACGTGGGACAAGTCGCCTTCCACGTCGATCGGCGTCAAGCGGTCGACGTCGGCGGCCGAACGCACCGGGTTATGGATGACGGGACCGATATCTTTGACGATATCGAAGTCGATGCCGATCGAAGCAACGGGATTCATAATATCGGAATAAAGGATGGCGGCGTCGACGCCCAGCTTATGAATCGGCATCATCGTGACTTCCGCAGCGAGTTCCGGCTGGCGGCAAATTTCGAGCAGCGAATATTTTTCTTTGATTTTACGGTAGTCGGGATCGTAGCGGCCCGCTTGTCGCATGTACCATACCGGTATGCGATCTACGGCTTCTCCCCTGCACGCCCGCAGGAATACGTCGTTGTAGCTCATCAGGACAACCTCGTTTTTTCGTGACATAGAATGGGTTTCTTTGCTTTCATTATGCCCTTTTTGACCCGCTGGAACAACCTCGCGAAGGGGCAGTAGTATGACAATAGTTTGACAAAGGCGTGAATATCGCGAGCGCCCTCCTGTGATATACTAGCAAGAACGCGAAAGTTCGTCTGTGAAGGAGATCATCATGCAGCGTTGGAAAATCAACTTGGCCGTCCTTATGTTCGGCAGCTTCTTGGTCATGGCAGGCATGACGATGATCATCCCGTTTCTCTCGCTTTATTTGAAGCAAGACCTCGGACTGACCGACGAGCACGAAATCGGCGTGTGGGCCGGACTTATATTCGCCGCGAACTTCGTCACCTCGTTTTTGTTCCAGCCGGTATGGGGCAAGCTGTCGGACCGCTACGGACGGAAAATGATGCTGCTGCGTTCCGGATTCGGCATGGCGGTCGTCATGGTGCTGATGGGATTCGCTGCGGCGCCTTGGCACCTGCTCGTGCTTCGGATGATGAACGGCATCATCGCTGGCTTCCAGCCCGCGGCCGTCTCTCTCGTCGCGGCGACGACGCCGAAGGAACGGTCCGGCTTCGCGATGGGTACGCTGCAATCCGGAGGCATCGCCGGTTCGATAATGGGTCCGTTCTTCGGCGGGTTGCTCGCAGACAGCATCGGATTCCGCCCGATCTTCTATATTACGGGAACGCTGCTCTTCCTGGCTTCGATCGTATCCTGGATTCTCGTGAAAGAAAACTTCGACAAGCAAGCAGCCGCCAACCGGCCGCAGGTCGGCGTTATCAAAGGCTTCCGCGAGCTAATGACCATTCGGCAAATGCCGGTGCTGCTGTCCGTGACATTCCTAATCCAGTTCGCGATGTTAAGTCCGATGGCGCTCATCCCTCTATATGTAGAGCGTCTGCACGGTACAACGGACAATCTAGCCTTCTACTCCGGCTTCGTAGGCTCGGTTACCGGACTATCCAATATGATTAGCTCGCCGATCTTAGGCCGGCTCAGCGACCGGATCGGCTCTAAGCGCATCTTGCTCGTCTCGCTCGTCGGCGCGGCGGTGATGCTCCTCCCGCAAGCTTTCGTCGGCTCGGTCGGCCAGTTGCTCGTCTGCCGGTTTCTGCAGGGCTGCTTCATGGGCGGTCTCATCCCGACCGTGAATTCGCTAATCCGCCAATGTACGCCGGACGGAAAGGAAAGCCGCTCCTTCAGCTTCAACAGCAGCGCGCTCGCGCTCGGCAACATGGTCGGACCGATCGTCGGCGGCGCGTTATCCGGGTTTATCGGAATCGAAGGGCTGTTCCTCGTATCGGCAGCGCTGCTCATGCTGACCAGCGTATGGGCATCGCGAGCGTTGCGGGCGGCAAGGCTTGCAGATCGATAGGCTACGCCAAGCATACAAAAAAGAACGGAGCAACTGATCATGCTCCGTTCTTTCTATCTATATGACGCTTATGCGTAATGGCAGGCCGCGATATGGCCCGGACGCGTCTCGCGAAGTACAGGCACTTCCGCCGCGCATCTTTCCGTCGCCGCGGGACACCGCGTGCGGAACGCGCAACCGCTCGGCGGGCTGACCGGGCTTGGCAGGTCGCCCTTCAGGACGATGCGCTCCTTGCCTTCTTCCACGTCCGGATCCGGTACCGGAATCGCCGATAAGAGCGCCTTTGTGTACGGATGCTGCGGATTCGCGTACAAGTCTTCGCTTTTCGCGAGCTCGACGATTTTGCCCAAGTACATGACAGCGACGCGGTCGCTCATGTACTTGATCATCGAAAGGTCGTGCGCGACGAACAAATAGGTTAGCCCCATTTTCTTCTGCAGGTCGATCAGCAGGTTGATAATTTGCGCCTGGATCGACACGTCGAGCGCCGAGATCGGCTCGTCGAGAATCATAAACTGAGGCTGAACCGCAAGCGCGCGGGTAATGCCGATCCGTTGACGTTGTCCGCCGGAAAATTCGTGCGGATAACGGGAAGCGTGCTCGCCGTTCAAGCCGACGATCTCGAGCAGCTCCTCGACGCGGCGTTTCCTTTCCGCTTTGCCGCTCGCGAGGCCGTGAATGTCGAGAGCTTCGCCGATGATGTCGAGAATCGTCATGCGCGGGTTCAAGGACGCGTAAGGGTCCTGGAACACCATTTGCATTTTGCTGCGGTAAGCTTTGAATTTGGATTTGGATACTTTCGTAATATCGGTGCCATCGATCGAAATGCGGCCCGCCGTAGGCTCGTATAGACGGATGATTGTACGTCCTGCGGTCGATTTGCCGCAGCCCGACTCGCCTACCAACCCGAGCGTCTCCCCTTTTTGGAGCGAGAAGCTAATATCGTTAACAGCCTTCAAAATTTGATTGCTACCAAGGTCGAAATGCTTTTTCAGCCCTTCGATTTCAATGAACGGTTTGCTCATACGCTCGCCTCCTTGCCGCCGAGCGCGCCCTGCTGTTTCGCGTAAGGATGCTGCAGCCAGCAACGAACGGCATGGGTGTCGCTGAGTACGGTCCGCTCCGGAATTTCCGTTTCGCATATGTGCATCGCTTCGTCGCACCGTTCGCAGAAGCCGCAACCTTGCGGAGGCTTAATCAGGTCCGGCGGCGTTCCGAAGATCGGAATCAGCGGTTCGTTCTTGTCTTGATCCAAACGTGGCAAAGACTTCAGCAAGCCCTTTGTGTAAGGATGCTTCGGATTGCGGAAAATTTCGCGCTTCGTGCCCGTTTCCACGATTTGACCAGCGTACATGACGATAACGCGATCGCAAATGTCTGCGACGATACCCAAATCGTGCGTGATCAAAATAATCGACGTATTCGTTTCCTTTTGAAGATCCTTCATCAACTGAAGAATTTGCGCTTGAATCGTAACGTCGAGTGCGGTCGTCGGTTCGTCTGCGATCAATAGTGCAGGGTTGCAAGCTAGCGCGATCGCGATCATTACGCGCTGCCGCATACCTCCTGAAAACTGGTGCGGATATTGGCCAATACGCGTCTCCGGGTTCGGAATGCCGACCATCTTAAGCAATTCGATCGCACGAGCTTTCGCCGCTTTGCTGCTAAGACGTTGATGCAAAACCAACCCTTCCATAATTTGCTTGCCGACAGTCATGGTCGGATTCAATGAAGTCATGGGATCTTGGAAAATCATACCAATTTTGTTGCCGCGGACTTTTTGCATCTCTTTTTCGGACAGCTTTAGCAAATCCTGTCCATCCAGCAGCACTTCTCCAGCTTTGATTTTACCCGGCGGAGTTTGGATCAATCGCATGATCGTTTGAGCCGTGACGCTCTTTCCGGAGCCGGATTCGCCAACTATCGCGACGGCTTCCCCTGCCTTCACGTCGAAGCTGACGTCTCTGATGGCTTGCACTTCGCCGCCATAGACGTGAAACGATACGCTTAAGTTTTTAACGTCAAGAATCTTTTTCATGAGGACCAAGACCTCCTTTCCGATAAAATCGAGTTATTTTTTCAATTTCGGATCGAATGCGTCGCGCAAACCGTCTCCGAATATGTTAAAGGCAAACATCGTTAAGCTTAAGAAGAAAGCAGGGAAAAAGAGACGCCATGGGAACAGTTCCATAGATTTAACACCATCGCTGATCATCGTTCCCCAGGAAGCGACGGGAGACTGTACGCCTAAGCCGAGGAAGCTGAGGAATGCCTCTGTGAAAATCGCGCTTGGCACTGTCAAAGTCAACGTAACAAGAATGGGACCCATCGCGTTCGGAATCAGATGACGGAAAATAATGCGCATGGAGCCCGCGCCGAGCGCTTTGGATGCAAGCGCATATTCTTGGTTTTTCAATTGCATGATTTGACCCCGTACGATCCAGGCCATGTTAATCCAACCCGTAATCGACATCGCAACGATAATCGTCGTCATACTCGGTTCCATAACGACGAGCAAAAGTATAACGACGAGCAAATACGGAATCGCGTACAAAATTTCGGCGAAACGGTTCATAACCTCGTCCACCTTGCCGCCGAAATAACCCATAATTCCGCCGTAAATGATTCCGATAAACAAATCAATCATCGCCGCGGCGAAACCTACGAACAGGGAAACTTGCGCACCCTTCCAAGTTCGTTCGAACATATCACGTCCCAAATCGTCCGTTCCGAACCAATGCTGCGCGCTAGGCGCCTTGTTCGTATTCATCAGATCGTTCGTAAAATGATCTTGCGGCGAAATAATCGGAGCGAAGATGGCGAAAAGCAACACGACACCCATCAAATAAAGACCAATCATCGCTAGCTTGTTACCGAGCAAGCGCATCCGGATATCTTGCCAGGCGGTCAGCCTCTTTCTTTCGATTCTTTCCGCGCTCGCTCCATCGCGATTAATCGGCGCAAACAGTTCGGGGCGAATAGTATCCCCTTTTTTCACGTTATTCAAGGTCTACTTCCCTACCTTTCCGCCGGATACTCTCATTCGCGGATCGACTAGAACATAGGCGATATCGGCGAGGAGACGGCATACCATCAGAATGACGGCATAGAAGATTGTAATTCCCATAATTAACGGGTAGTCGCGATCCGAGACACTTTGGACGAAAAACTTGCCTAGACCGGGAATTGCAAAAATTTTCTCGATAACAACGGAGCCGGTAATGACGTTAGCCGTAAGGAAACCGAGAAAGGTAACGACAGGTAACATCGAGTTGCGCAGAGCATGTCGCCAAATGATCAAATATCCAGCAAGGCCTTTAGACTTTGCCGTTTTGATAAAATCGGCATTCAATACTTCTATCATGGTCGATCTGATCAACCGAGCGATAAATGCGATTGGTGCGGCGGAAAGGGCTATGGTCGGTAGTACGTAGTCCATCGGACCATTCAATCCAGCCACCTCAAACGCTCTTATTTTCACAGCCAACAAATACTGCAGTACCGGAGCCATAACGATACTCGGAATGGCCAATCCAATGACTGCTATAATCATCGCAATGTTATCCATCAGCTTGCGGTGGTACATCGCTGCGATAATACCCAGTATGCAACCTACCACTACGGACGTAATAATTGAAGCAATCCCAAGTTTTAAGGAATATTTGAAAGAGTCAGAAATAATATTGTCAACTTCCTGGAATTTCTTCTTCATGGAAATACCAAGGTCGCCATGAACGAGATTTTTCAAATAAATGCCGTATTGCTCGATAAGAGGTTTATCCAATCCATAATACGCTTCTAAATTTTTCTGGACTTGTGCACTCGTTGCTTTCTCAGATTGCAGCGGGCTGCCCGGCACCGCATTCATCAGTACGAATGTTGCCGTTATCAAACAGAACAACGAAACGATCATAAACACGAATTTTTTTAATATATAGCGAATCACACATTCTCACCCGCCCCTTCTTCCTTTATAAGAAACTAAAAAGGGTATATATAGGGATACTATATATACCCTTCTAGTCGTAATTTCCCTACATGTTAGCTAACTATTATTTTTTGCTGCCGAATGCCCATTGCAAGTGACCGGCATAGTCGGATACGACGTTCTCGAAACCGTCTTTCTTCATCGTTACGGTCGTGTAGTAGTAGATCGGCAATACGGCCATGTCGTCAGACAGCGCGATTTTCTCTGCTTGCGCGATCAAATCGAGACGTGCTTTTTCGTCTGGCGCAGCCATGGAATCGTCAAGCAATTTGCCGACTTGCTCGTTGATGTATTTACCATCGTTGTTACCGGATTTCGGGTGAATCAGGTCATACGTGAAGTTGATCGCGTGGTTGAAGTCAGCTCCCCATCCAGCGCGAGCGATACCGAATTGGCCCGCTTTACGCGTTTCGAGGAATGTGCCCCATTCTTGGTTAGCCAGCTTCAAATCAACGTTAAGATTTTTACGCCACATGTCGACGAGCGCTTCCGCAATCGCTTTGTGACCTTCGTTCGTATTGTAAAGCAAAGTAGTTTCTGGGAAGCTGCTGAGTCCTTCTTCAGCAAGACCTTCAGCAAGCAGTTTCTTCGCTTCTTCTACGTTCTCGGAGGAGAACGAAGTGTCCGGATAAAGCTCGCGGTAGCTTTTGCCTTCCATACCTGCGATAGAAGGTGGCACGAGACCGAATGCAGGCGTTTGGTTCGCTTTCGTAACATTGTCGATGATCGATTGACGGTTGATCGACATCGAGAACGCTTTGCGGACTTTCGCGTTGCTGAAAGGCTTTTCCTGCGTATTGAACAGGTAGTAGTACGTCGAAGCGATCGTTTTGATTTCCGCTTTACCGTCTTTAACCAGTCCAGGAACTCGGTCGCTTGGTACGGAGCCCGCTTGAGCGCCAATCCAGTCGATTTTGTCCGTTTCGAATAGGCTGTATACAGTGGAATCTTCTTCGACGAGGGAGATCGTTACTTTGTCGAAGCCGACTTTAGCCGCATCATAGTAGTCTGGGTTTTTGCTCAAGACAAGCTTGTCGCCATGCGCCCATTCGTCCAATTTGAACGGCCCGTTCGTAACGAGCGTGGAAGCTTCCGCAGCCCAGTTCGGTTTGCCGTCTACAGCATTTTTGTCAACAGGCCAGTAGGAGTTATGTGAAATGATGCTTGGGAAGTACGGCGTTGCCGAGTTCAGCTTGACTTCAAGCGTATAGTCGTCAAGCGCTTTTACGCCAACTTGGCTTGCGTCTTTGATTTCGCCGGCGTTGAACTTTTCGGCGTTGACCAAATAGTAAAGCATATACGCGTAATCGGAAGCCGTTTCAGGTGTCAACGTGCGTATCCAGGAGTATTCGAAGTCATGAGCGGTTACAGGATCTCCGTTGCTCCATTTCGCACCTTCGCGCAATTTGAATGTGTACGTTTTACCGTCATCGGATACAGTCCAGTCCGAAGCCAGCGCTTTTTCAGGTTCGCCCGCTGCATTCAGACGAGTAAGTCCTTCAAACAATCCCGATCCAGCGATGAAAGATTGCGCATCAACCATCAAAGCAGGATCTAAGCTTGGAGGATCGCTTGCCAAAGTGAAACGAAATTCTGTCGGTTCTTTGTTTACAGGCGCCGACGCGGTTGCGCTCGGACTTGCGCCTGTATCAGGCGAAGCAGCGTTGTTGCCATTGTTGTTGCTGCTGCATGCAGCCAGCAACGAACCCGCCAGCGCAATTGCCATTGCCGACGAGAAAATCTTTTTGAACTTCATTTTGTAACCTCCCCAAAGTCTATTTAATTCTGTTTCGTTCGTTCCTCGTAAGTTGCCCCTTTTGAGACCATTCACTTTTCACTCAGGGAACGATAACGTTACCATATCTTACTATGCATTCTTCGATTCCCGCAATGATTGATATTAAAAATGTAATAAAATCTAACTCGTTAGGTTAGTAATAGTAACCAACTCATGACGGGTACCGCTTACATTTTGAATTATTTTATGAATATAATGAATAATAATTCATCCATTTTGATTTGTTTGTCAAACCCATAATTTTCTTTGTGAAAATTCGTTCAATTTCCAATAAAATTTTGGTGTGTTCTTCCTATTCTCAACCTTTTAATCGAAAGTTTTTGCACAATCCTAATTAAATTATGTAATTTGTAATGTATTGGATATACATACCTAAAAAAACCCTCTTAAATGACTGAATTAGTCATTGTTGTATGCTTTTTGCGCTAGTGTCATCTCCGGCTTCTCCCCAGCAGCCGTAGCAGCGGGCGGGTAATCAAAAAGAGCTGTATCGCTCGCAGGTCAATGACCCGCGGCGATACAGCCTTCTTTTCTTCTATTATAAGATTACAGCAAGTGGCAAGCTACATAATGATCCGGCTCGACTTCGCGGAATTCCGGCATTTGCTGCGCGCATACGTCCATCGCATGCGGGCAACGCGTGCGGAACGGACATCCGCTCGGCGGATTAAGCGGGCTCGGAATTTCGCCCTGAAGAATAATGCGCTCGCGCTGGCGTTGAACGCTTGGATCCGGAATCGGAATCGCGGACAGCAACGATTGCGTGTACGGATGAAGCGGTTTGGCGTTCAGCTTCTCCGAAGAAGCGACTTCGACGAGCTTGCCGAGGTACATAACGCCGATTCGGTCGGAGATATGCTTAACCATCGCAAGGTCATGTGCGATGAACAAGTACGTCAAGCCGCGCTCGCGTTGCAGCTTCTTGAACAAGTTGACGACCTGCGCTTGAACGGATACGTCCAGCGCGGAGATCGGCTCGTCCGCGATAATGAATTGAGGCTCGATCGCAAGGGCGCGGGCGATGCCGATCCGCTGGCGCTGACCTCCGGAGAACTCGTGCGGGAACCGCTCTGCGTGCTCTTCGCGCAAGCCTACGTCGCGAAGCAACTGGTTCACGCGCGCTTTGCGTTCTTTGCCGTCATACAAGCCGTGGATTTCCATGCCTTCGGCGATGATTTTGCCGACCGTCATACGCGGATTGAGCGAGGCGTACGGATCTTGGAACACCATCTGCATGTCGCGGTTGAACTTCATGCGCTTATCGCCCTTCATCTTCTGCACGTTCTCGCCGTTGAAGAGGATTTCGCCACCCGTCGCTTCGTACAGACGAATGATCGTCCGGCCGGTCGTCGACTTGCCGCAACCAGATTCGCCGACGAGACCGAACGTCTCGCCGCGTTTGATCGCGAAGTTAAGGCCGTCGACTGCTTTAAGCACGCGGTTGTTGCTTAAGTTGAAGTGCTTCTGCAAGTTTCTGACTTCAAGAATATTCTGTTCAGCCATGAGCTCCCCTCCCAATGCCGACAGGCATCTCAACCTTCGGCGCGTCCTGATGGTTGAGCCAGCAAGCCGCAGTATGATCGCCGTGAATGACGAAATGATCCGGATCGATCTCTTGGCAAACCTTCATTGCATAAGGGCAACGTGCAGCGAACGCACAGCCTACCGGCGGCGCGTACAAGTCCGGCGGCGTACCCGGAATCGACTCGAGCTCGACGTTCTTGTCGCTGTCCAGACGAGGGACCGAACGAAGCAATCCCCATGTATACGGATGTCTAGGTTCATAGAAGATCTCGTCCAGCGTGCCTCTCTCAACGACTTTGCCCGCATACATGACGATGACTTTGTGCGCCATCTCGGCAACGACGCCGAGGTCATGCGTGATCAGGATAATAGCCGTATCCGTCTTTTGTTGAATATCGCGCATCAAATCGATGATCTGCGCTTGGATCGTTACGTCAAGCGCCGTCGTCGGCTCATCCGCGATGAGCAGCTTAGGACCGCAAGCAAGCGAAAGTGCGATCATAACCCGCTGGCGCATACCGCCGGAAAGCTCATGTGGATATTGCTGCAGCCGTTCCTTGGCGTTCGACATGCCGACGAGCGTTAACAGCTCTTCGGCACGCGCCATCGCTACCGATTTCTTGACTTTTTGATGCTTCAAAATACCTTCGGTAATTTGCGCTCCAATCGTCATCGTCGGGTTCAGGGACGTCATCGGATCTTGGAAAATCATACCGATTTCGTTACCCCGAATGTGCTGCATTTGCGATTCGGACATCTTCGCGATTTCATGTTCGCCGTCGAACACGATCGAAGAGCCTTCTTTGATAACGCTTGGCGGAGACGGAACAAGGCGCATTAGCGTCTGAGCCGTTACGGACTTGCCGCAGCCGGACTCGCCGACGATCGCCAGCACTTCTCCTTTATCTACCGTGAAGGAGACGCCGCGCACCGCTTGTACCTCGCCGGCGTACATTTTAAAGGACACACGCAAATTTTTGACTTCGAGCAAAGGTTTCGCCATCGGGGACCCCTCCTTATTTTCTCATTTTCGGATCCAGCGCGTCGCGCAGACCGTCGCCTACGACGTTAAAGCTGAGCAAAATCAAGCTGAATACGATCGTCGGATAAATCAGCAAGTACGGATAGTTGCGCATGTTATGCGCGCCTTCGTTGATCAAGCTACCCAAGGACGCCATTGGCGGCCGAATACCTACGCCGATGAAACTTAGGAACGATTCGAAGAAAATCGCCGTCGGCACGATAAACGTGATTTGTACGATCACGAGGCCGATTACGTTCGGAATCAAATGCTTCATAATGATACGCCAAGGCTTAGCGCCGAGCGTACGAGCAGCCAGAACGAATTCCTGCTCCTTAACGAGCAGCAGTTGTCCCCGTACGAGCCGCGCCATCCCGACCCATCCGGTCAACGCGTACGCGATGATGATGGAACTGATACCCGGTCCGAGGAACACGATCAAAATGATCGCGAGCAACAACAGCGGAATCGAGTAGATAACCTCGATGATTCTTTGCATAACCGTATCGACTTTACCGCCGAAGTACGCGGAAATACCGCCGTACAAAACGCCGATAACAAGATCGAGCACAGCCGCTATAAGACCGATAAACAATGAAATCCGCGTGCCGAGCCAGATCCGATACCATTGGTCGCGGCCGAAGTCGTCCGTTCCGAACAAATGAGCCCCGGACGGTTTTTGGTCGATGGCCTCGAGATTGATTTCGTAAATGGTATGCTTGCTCACCCATGGAGCGATAATCGCAAGCAAAATTATACCGATGAGGATGAACAAACCGCCCATCGCCATTTTATTAGTTCTCAAACGCCGCCAAGCGTCCTGCCAATAAGTAAGGGAAGGACGAACGATGGCATCGGCGTTTGTCGTTTTCAGAGCCGGTTGAAACTGTTCTTTCGAAATCATGGTTTACCCCCTCCCCGACATGCGAATTCGTGGATCGATGAAGCCGTAAGCAATATCGGTTAGGAACATAACGACGATCAGAATGGCCGCGTAGAAAATCGTAAGACCCGTAATCATAGTGTAATCCAACGTCGTGATGGAGCTTACGAACTGATAACCGAGACCAGGAATAACAAACACGCTCTCAACGACGAGCGTTCCCGTAATTACGTTTACCGCGATCGGTCCCAGAATGGTCACGACAGGTAAAATCGCATTACGAAGCATGTGGCCGACAACGACCGTACTGGTTGCTAAGCCCTTGGATTTAGCGGTTTTGATATAGTCCAGGCTAGACACTTCGAGCATCGATGCTCTCATCATCCGAGCCAGTATGGCGATGGTACCGAAAGCAAGCGCGATCGCGGGTAAAATGCGGTTTTCAGGACCTTCCCATAAACCCGGTGGCAGAATGCCCCACTTGTTACCGACGTACAAAGACAACAGCGGTGCGATAACGAACGAAGGAACGGAAATGCCGACTAAAGCCAAGAACATGGCGGAATAGTCTTGCCATTTGTTGTGCTTAAGCGCAGCGACGATCCCGAACAGCAGTCCGAAGATAACCGCGATGACGAGCGATTCGATACCAAGCTCCAAGGAAGCCGGGAACGATTGTTTAATGACGCTCGAGACGGTACGCGTAGGGAATTGGTAAGATACGCCCAAGTCGCCTTGCGCGACGTTACCTAGGTATTTCAAATATTGTTGCCACTCCGGTTTATCCAGACCATACTGCGCCTTTAAAATCGCCAGATTCTCCGGAGGCATTTTCGCTGCCGCTTCACCAAAAGGATTTCCGGGCAGCAATTTCATGAGAAAGAAAGTGGCCGTGATGATCACCCACAGGGTAACGATCATGTAGATAAACCGGCGCAGCACGTATTTCAGCACGGGGGATCCTCCTTTCAGGGATGAATTATTTTCCTATACGCGCAATCGACATGAAAGAAGCCGTTGGGTAACGGCCTCTTTCATGGATTGTCGATTTACTGTAACCGATTTAAGCGAGTTAATCGTTCGCTGAATTCTTATTGAATGGAAGTCCATTTCAACTCAAAGTCAGGACCGTACGTTGGCAAGAGCAACCCTTGAACTTTAGGGTTAATCAAGAACGGAGATTGACGGAAGTACAGCGGGAAGATCGCAGCTTCGTCCATCAAGATTTTCTCGGCTTGTTTCAATTCGTCAGCGCGTTTAGCGTTGTCGGTTTCTTTTTGAGCTGCTTTTACGAGCTCGTCGTATTTAGCGTTGGACCAATCTTGCGTGTTGAACGGTCCGCCGGTCAGGAACATGTCGAGCCAAGTCATTGGATCGTCATAGTCAGCGCCCCACAGCGTGGAAACGATTTGGTAGTCTTTTTTCAGCTCTTTGTCCAGACGCGTTGCGTGCGGTTGAGGAGCAGCCACGACTTCGATGCCGAGGTTAGCTTTCCATTGGATAACAAGGTTTTCGAGCAATTTCTTGCCTTTTTCCGTGTCATCGCCGAGGATTTCAAGCTTAGGCAATGCCGTCAAGCCTTCTTCAGCCAAACCTTGAGCGAGCAATTCCTTAGCTTTAGCTACGTCGTACGCAGCTTCGAGGTCGCCTGCGCCAGCACGGAATTCCGCGCCGTTGCCGTCGCTGTTACCGTTAGGTACAAAGCCGGTCGAAGCAACCGAAGGGTTTTTCAATACGAGTTTCGGAATCAAAGTACGATCGATCGCCATGCTAAGCGCTTGACGGATCTTCACGTTTTTGAATGCCGGAACTTTAACTTGTTGGAAGTTCAGGTAGCCCGTTACGAGCTCTTTCTTCGAAACAAGGTCAGCCTTGCCTTCGTATTTCGCCATGTCGTCGCCGCTGATGTCTGCATAATCCGTTTTGCCGGACTCGTACAGGTTAAGACCCGTTGCTTGGTCTTTAACGATGTTCAACGTAACTTTGTCGAGTTTTACGTTAGCCGCATCCCAGTAGTTAGGGTTTTTCTCGAGAACGAGTTGTTGCTCGTGATCCCATTTCGTCAAGACGAATGGACCTGCGCCGAGTACTTTGTCTGCGTCCGCGCCGCTCTTCTCGCCTTGAGCGGTTACGAATTTCTCGTTTTGCGGGTAGTAGTTCAAGAAAGCGAGCTGAGCCGTGAAGTAAGCGCGCGGCTGATCCAGCGTGATTTCAAGCGTTTTGTCGTCGAGCGCTTTAACGCCAAGAGCGTCTTTAGCAGCTTTCAGTTCTTCAGGAGTTTTAGCGTCTTGGACAGCTTGTCCGCCTTTAACCCAAGTCAGGATGAAAGCGTAAGAAGCTTTTGTAGCCGGGTCAAGCGTTCTTTGGTAGGAGTATACGAAGTCTTTAGCAGTCAACGGCTCGCCGTTAGCCCATTTCAGACCGTCGCGCAGCTTGATCGTGTAAGTCAAGCCGTCCGCGGAAATTTGAGGCATCTCTGCAGCAAGTCCCGGTTGCGGTTGCATGTCTTTGTCAAGACGGTACAAGCCTTCGCTGATCGCGCCGAGGATCGTGAACGATGCGGCGCTTTCCGCGATCGATACGTCCAAAGCTGGAGGATCGGCACGGTAGTTCATTACGAGTTCTTGTTTGCTGTTGCTTCCGCCGTTAGAAGCGCTAGCTGTTGGGCTTGCACTTGCACCTGGAGTTGCAGCGGCGTTGTTCCCATTGTTAGTATTGTTGTTGCCGCAAGCGGCTAACAACGTACCAGCCAGGGTGATTGCCATTGCCGAAGATAATACCTTCTTCAACTTCATTTTGTAGCCTCCCCAATATTCTTTGTATGTTCTCTTGTATTTCGTCCCCGTTAAGTTGTCCTTTTTGGAGGCCGTTCACTCCGAGAACGATAACATCACACATCTTACACTGCATCGTTCGAATTTCGCAATGAAAGATATTGCCAATGTAATGTAATATTACATTTAAAGTTATCTAATATGTCTCGTTAGTGACAGGTGACGCTTTCGTTTTGAATGATTTCATGAATGTAGTGAATAAAATTCATTCATTTTGATTCGTATGTTCAACCCATAATTTTTTAGTTGAAATTATGTTCATTTTTACATGAAATTTTGGCATACGTTTCCTATTACCCCCCATTTATCGGAAAACTCTTTGCAAAATCCTAATTAAATTGGATTTTTGTCTATGTATAGGATATACATACCTAAAAAAACCTCCAAAATGACTAAATTAGTCATTGTTGGAGGCTCTTTACGCCCTTTACGTTATGTTTACTTTTGGATAACAGACAGGTCGATCACGCGCGCAAGCGCCAAGCCGTCGTAGGACGGAAGATGAACGCCCTGCAAATTCGGGTCGTTCGCGATCCTTTTATTGAATGCTCGAACGGCTTGCACGGACGGTCCTTGCTTCGCCGGATCGACCGTTCTTCCCCTTAATAACGTATTATCCGCCGCGATAATCGCGCCTGCATTAGCTAGACCGATACAAGCGTCCAGATAATACGGATAGTTGTCTTTGTCCGCATCGATGAAAAAAAAGTCGAACCGCGCGCCTTCATCGGCAAGCTGCGCCAAACTCTCTTTTGCGTCGCCGACGATATACTCCGTACGTTCGCCGTAGCCCGCTTCCGTCACGTTCTTGTGCGCGAACGCGGCATAATCCGCACGCAATTCCAACGAGGTAAGCCGTCCGCTTGCAGGAAGGCCTCTCGCCAAGCAAATGCCGCTATACCCCCCTAACGCGCCGATCTCGAGCACGCGCTTCGCCCCCGACATTGCGACAAGCATCGTCAGCAACCGACCATACCCCGGAGCGACCGAAATTTGCGGCATTCCCGCCGCGGCAATCGCTTCCTTTACTCGCGTTAGCTGTTCATCCGGCGGAAACAAGCCGTCGAAATAATCGTCCGCCGTCTGTAACTGTCCCATCGACTACACCTCCATGATTTAACTATTGTAACGCAGCGTGCAAATGAATTGAAATAACCCCATAAAGAGAGCTATACTAAAACTTATTTCATGATTGTAGAACGAGAGGAAGACGTATCATGGGGGAGCGGTTGAAAGCTACCGCGAAAAAAGTCTGGCCGTTGCTGCTTAACGGACTAACGAGCTGGCCTTATTGGGGATTTATGCTCTTCGTATTATCGATCGTGTACAAGCTTGAATGGTTGGATCACCAGTTCAACGTCGGCGCCATGAACGATTGGAAATGGAAAGTAAACTACGGCGCGGCCATATTGGCAGCCTTCTGGACTTTATTGCTTGGACGTCGCGCGCGTTGGATCACTCTCGTCGTCCTCGACCTGGTCTTATCCGCGCTTCTATTCTCTGATTTGATCTATTTCCGTTACTTCAAAGATTTCATCTCGATTCCCGTGCTGTTCCAAGCCGGCCAAGTCGGAGAGCTTACGGACAGCATTTGGGGCGCGATTACGTTGAAAGACTTCATCTTGTTCGCCGATCTTCCTATCGGACTGGCCGGCATCGGATGGATCGTGTGGCGCCGCTCTCGCGACAAAAAACAGCGTGCCAAGGCATACGTTCCTTCCATTAAACGCCGCTTGTTGCTACGTCTTATTCCGGGAACGATCGCCTTTACGCTTGGGTGGTCGTTGATCTACTATCCCGTCGAGACGCAAAAGGACGGATGGGCGCGCGGACTGTTCGCCGGAGCTTGGTGGAACGTCCCGATCTATAATGTAACCGGCTTGCTCGGGTTCCATGGCTACGACGTCTATCGTTACGCGAAGGAAAACTGGTTCAGCGACAAACTTTCCAAGCAAGAGGAGCAGCAAGCGAGCGAATGGTTCGATGCCCGCAGAAAGCTGCAGCAACAGATGGAATCCGAGCTGATGTTCGGCGAGTATAAAGGTAAGAACGTGCTCGTCGTGCAGATGGAGGCGTTCCAGCAATTCGTAATCGGCCAATCGATCGGCGGAGAAGAAATTACGCCAAACTTGAATAAGCTAATCGGCCAGAGCCTTTACTTCCCTAACTTCTATCATCAGACCGGGCAAGGACATACGTCTGACGCGGACTTCTCGACGAGCTGCTCGATGCATCCGTTGCCGACCGGTTCCGTATTCATTCGGTTCTCCAACAACGAATTCGACTGCGCGCCTTCGATATTGAAGACGCAAGGCTACGATACGACGGTGCACCACGCCTACGACGGCAGCTTCTGGAACCGCAATAATATGTACAACGATATGGAATACGACCAGTTTTACAATTTGAAAAATTACAAGTTCGATGACCCTCTCGGTTGGTCGATCAGCGACAAATCGTTTTTCCGCCAGACGGTTGACCAACTGAAAACGCGCGACTCATCGCCGTTCTACGCGATGGCGATCACGCTTTCCAGCCATCATCCGTTCGACTTGCCGTTATCGACGCAAGAGCTTAACGTTGCTCCGTTCACCGGCACCATATTCGGCGACTATATACAGGCGACGCACTACGTCGACTCGGCCGTCGGCGATCTTATCGAGGATCTGAAGGCAGCCGGACTATACGACAATACGATACTCGTCTTCTACGGCGATCATGACAACTACATTTACGATACGAGCGTCTACGATAAGTTTTACGGACGCCCACTGACGGAGATGGAGAAGGATGCGATCTTGAGGAAAGTCCCTTACATCATCCATCTTCCGAACGACGAGCATGCCGGCGTCATCGACAAAGCCGTCGGGCAAATCGATACGTTACCGACGATCATGCACCTTCTCGGCATCCCCGCGACGGATAACGATTATTTGATGGGCATCAGCGCGTTATCGGAAGCGCCGAAGTCGGTCGTCTTCCGCAACGGCGGCTTCACCGACGGCATGCACTACTTCGTTCCGAGCTCGGATGGCGTTGCCGAACACGGCGCTTGCTACTCGCTCCCTTCGGGCGAAGCAGAACCGGACGTCGCCGCCTGCAAAATGGGCGCGGATGCCGCCAAAAACGATCTGCTCGTCTCCGACCGTGTCGTCGAGCATGATTTGATCGCCAAATTCCGCAAAGCAAAAGAATAGATTGCACGAATTCGAACAAAAGGCTGCCCGATGATGGGCAGCCTCTTTGTTTCATTTTAAGTATTTGCGCGCTTTCTCGATCGCTTCATCCTCGGTAGGCGCGGTAACGTACCGCCCGTTAATGAAAATAAAAGCATAGCGGGAGCAAGGTCCGCAATAAGACTTGCAAGCGACTTTGACGTCCGCCTCCGGATCGAGCTTCTTCAGCTTCGGCAACATCGTCTTAACGCGCGTATGAATACACTTGTCGCAAATGCGAATGTCGTTCGCCGATGCCGAACCCGGCGTTACGTTATCAGTGCTCTCCATGATTGCCTTTGCTAGGATTCGTGATGACAAACCCTTCCTTAGGGAAATACAAATAATCGATTTTCACGCCGTCGAGCAGCTCTTCGCCCTTGGTCAGTAGAACATCGATGCCTTTGTCCGTCGAGACGAGCTCTTCCTTATCCGTCGGCTTGCCAAGATCCATGCCGTAGTGCGCATGGTCTCCGTGACTATGCGTGATGAAAACGCGCAGCTTTTGGTCGGCGTTCTCCGGTTTGTCCAATTCGCGGCGCAGCACGTTGGCGGCATTGCGCGTAATTTTGCAATTCATTCGTCTACCACTCCCGTCTATATCCTCTCTAATATTGTAATGAAACGCTATGGCGCATGCAACATTCGTTTTCCGGCCGTGCCGGTTCATCGCAGCGTTCCATGCCTTTTCTCCATGCGGCCGACGAACCAATTAGCCGCCAGCGCGGTGATCGTCAAGTCGTCGATAGGAAAAAAGGGCAGCAAGTCCGGGAGCACCCAATAGAGCACGACAAGCACGATGAAAAGCAGCTTGTCCCTCGCCGGCACCTGCTTAGAGCGAAATACGCGCCAAAAGCGGACGGGAAGCCGACGCAAACGGTAGAGCCATAGCATTCGCGACCGAAGCATGACGCGCCGCCTTTCGTTCGCTTCGGAAGCGAAGCAAGATTAGGATTGTCATTACAGTATGCCCCGCTTCGTCACTACCTTCTCAACTAGGCGACAGATCCAGCGCCTCGGCCAGCAGCTTCATCACATCGTCGTACGTTTCCTCCATGCCTTCCAACGGAAGAGGATTGTGGCCCCATCCTGCCTCGACCGTGAAGCCTGGGCGACGGAACTTATCGATGAACCAGTCTTTATAACCCGCATCGCTTCCTTCCAGCCATACCGATCGGTATCCAGAAGCTAACGCCAGCCGCTTGGCCCATTCCGCCGATTCGCTAGGCTCATGTCCGCGATAATTCCAATAGATTTCTTCGCCCTGCGTATGAACGGCCAACACCGCATGCAGGTCGGAACGTTCCGTCCATTCGGCCAACGCGATCGCCTCCGGTTCGGTGAGCGGCCCGCTGCCGCCGTAATCGCGCGGCCCCGGCCGTTCTACGCCACGCCTGCCTCGTTCCTCTTCCCAGCAAGCTGGAAACTGGTCGTTGAGGTCCACGCCGCGAATATTCGCCTTCCAGCGATGAAACAGATTGGAGCCTCGGTTCCAAACCATTAGCTCCTTATAATAAGGGTGCTTGGGCGTCACGCCTTGCTGTACGAGCTCTACGCCGTCGGGATTGACCATCGGAACGATCCATAAAGTCGTTCGGTTGTACAAGTCCCTCGCTTGTTTGCCGCCTATTTGCGTTCTGCCGCGGCAAGCTTTCGCATAATCGTCCGCAAATCTCATAAGCAACAGAGAAGTGATCCATTCATTCGCATGGCATGCGCCGTTGAAATGCCAGTTGAACGAGCCGGCGCCGATTCTGATCGCATGGATCGGCTTGCCTAGCACGCTTCGGCCGATCGGACTCGCCGTAACGAAGGGATAACTTCTCGTGAGCTTGCGCACGTCAGCGGCTAACTGAGCGGGGCTGTACTCGAACTTCTGTCGGCTCATATCGTCTCCTCCTTCTTATCGTCGCGACTGTAATTCATGTATGACGAACGGAGCGCTCATATGACCGCAAATAGGAAAAACCATGAATGCCGCAATACGCGGCGATCCATGGTCAAGCGCGTGCCTAACGTTCAAATTTGAATATGGGGGACTTGCCACACGACAGGCGTCAAACGAATCGAATCGCCAAGCCAATCCCGGGCGATATACTGGAACTTCTCCGGATCGCCGCTGCAAAAAAAATGATGCACCGGAGTCGCACATGCATCTGCCAGCTCGTTGCGCGCTCTCAATATGCTTACGATCTCCCTAGCTGTCTCTTCCGCCGAATGAACGAGGGCGACCTCGTTACCCATCGCTTCCGAGATCGGAGCCGCCAAGAACGGATAATGCGTGCAACCGAGAATAAGACAATCGATATCGCTGCTTCGCATCGGCTGCAGTGCCTCCGCAACGGCTCGGTACGCTTCGCGGGAACGGAATATTCCGTTTTCCACTAGCGGAACGAAGGAAGGACATGCCAAGCTGACGACTTGGGCGCGAGGAGAAAGTTGCTTGAGCGCTAGCTCGTAAGCGCCGCTCTTGATCGTGCCCTCCGTGCCAATGACGCCGATTCGATCGACGTTCGTAAGATTGATCGCCGCGCGGGCGCCTGGTTCGATAACGCCGACGACGGGCAAGCTGACGCGGCATCGGATATCCTCGAGCGCAACCGCCGTCGCCGTATTGCACGCTATGACGATCATTTTCGGATCGAATTGGACGAGATAATCTACGATCTCGCGGGTGAACGCGATCACTTCTTCTGCCAGCCTAGGCCCGTATGGCGTACGCGCTGTGTCGCCAAAGTAACAGATTTTTTCCCGGGGGAGCTGTCTCATCAGTTCCTTGACAACGGTCAATCCACCTACGCCGGAGTCTAGAACCGCAATCGCTCGCTGCACGAGAACACCGCTTTCTTCTTCGATGATGAGGTCAATTCAAGATACTCTATGACCGACTTCTGCAAAAGGTACCTCCGGTTCGGCACATCGGGACAAGATGGGGCGCATAGCCAAAGAACCGCCAAGCGGGAGCAGGCGGTTCTTGCTATCGTGACCTCATGTAAAAGTTACTGCTTAACAGAATCCTCTGTTTCGTATACCGGCTCGACTTCAGCTTCTAAGGCAGCCTCGCCGTTCAATTTACGGCGGGAAACGAGGCTAGTCGCGCGTTTAGCGAAAGTTTGCACCGCGGAACCGGCTTGGCGGCTAAGATCGGCCGTTTTGCCTCCTACTTTAACGGCAGTATCGCTAATGTCCTTGCGCAGCTCGCGACCGGATTTCGGCGCCAGCAACAGCGCGGATACGGCTCCCGTAATCGCTCCAGTCAACGCACCCCAGAAAAACGCTTTTTTGTTAGACATCTCATTCACTCTCCTATGCTTGATCCGCACTCGTTCCCGGGTACCGCGAGCCTTCCGCGTCGTCGGCTTCGCAAGACCGGTTTCTCCAAGCTCTCCAGATCTGCTTGAGAACGCTTTGCCAATCCGCCCGAGCGTCCTGCGCGCCGTCGTCATCCGCCGCGGGCTCATTCGCCCTCCGGAAGATCAATCGGTCTCTCCAGAACGCCGATACTTGCGATGCGGCTTCCCCTGCCGCTTGCGCGGCATCGCCTAGCGCTCGCGCCCCCTCCGCGAACGCAGCGATGCTTTCGAACGCTTGCCGGCTACTGCGGGTTATCGCCGTCGCTTCCTCTGCGAGCAGCCTCGCCTGCCTGAGCGAGATTTCCGTCTCGCTGCCGACTCGCGCCAGCGTGCGTTCGGCTCTTCCGAGCGTCCGAACGACTCGGATGACACCGAATATGGCGGCGACCGCGATGGCTAATACGGACAACGCGATTGCATAAGCGGTAATCTCCCATGCCATGCGAATCCCTCCTCGATTCGGCCTGCTCGCGGCCGGCTTGCGGTACCCGGGCGAATGCCCATGCGGTTAAGATAGTATAAGAAGCATGGGCTTGGCTTGACACTGCGGACAGGAAGAAAATCGAAACCTCCGGTTGCGGCGGATTCGCGCGATGAGGCGCTGTACCCTCGCGGGGCAACGCTACAGCTGCGGATTCGCGCGATGAGGCGCTGTTACCTCGCGGGGCAACGCTACAGCCGCGGATTCGCGCGATGAGGCGCTGTTACCTCGCAGGACAACGCTACAGCGGCGGATTCGCGCGAAGAGGCGCTGTTACCTCGCGGGGCAACGCTACAGCCGCGGATTCGCGCGATTAGGCGCTGTTACCTCACAGGACAACGCTACAGCCGCGGATTCGCGTGATTAGGCGCTGTAACCTCGCAGGGCAACGCTACAGCGGCGGATTAGCGTGAACGCAAAAAAACCGCCAGCGACAAGTCGCGGGCGGTTCCATTACCTATAATCGAGGCTTGATCGCGTACGTGCAGCGACCGCCGCCATCGGCCAAACATTCGGTTCGCTCTACGTCGGCCTCGAGCAACTGCGCGAATAACTGTTGCTCGCAATGACACGCTTGACGAAATTGGTTCGCGATATGCGCGATCGGACAATTGTACTCGTGAAGCGCGAATCCGCCGTTCTCTTCCGCCCGTTCCCACGTCGCCATGTAGCCTCCGCCGTTCTGGATGAGCGCCAGCTCGCGCACCCGATCCTCCAGCGGTCTATGCCGCATCCGCTCCTCGTACCGTTGCGCCAGCTTATCTCGCCTGCCCTGAAACATCCGGTCGATAACCGCCGTCCCTTCCGCTTGCTCCTCTAACTCGGCAAGCAGATCGAGCGTTAGCTGCGAGTAGTTTTTCGGAAAATAATCGTCCGCTTGCGCCGTTAACGCATAGCGATAGAGCGGTCTCCCCATCGCTTGGCGAACGGTTGTAACGCCGACGATCCCATCCTTCTCCATCGCATGCAGATGACGTCTTACCGCCATCTCCGTAATCGACAGCGCGATGGACAACTCGCTGACGGTGCACTTGCCTCCCGTTTTCAGCAGATGGAGCAATCGGCGTCTCGTCGAGCTTTCTTCCTTGGGCTGCACCATGCCATTCCACCTCGTCCATCGCGCCATCCTCGTACAGTCGGCCATCGGCGCGGTTCGTATGGCTTAATTGTAACGGAATCGGCATCGGACGTAAATCGCCACGTATTGGCATCAGCCTAGCTTACCCGCGAAGCTCCTTCTCCAAATAAGCCTCGACTTGCTCGGCGAAATCGCGAAGCAATGCAGGAAGCTCCGGCGTCAAAGGATGGAGCTCGCGACGCGGCCATTGCACGAAGTCCTGCACGAGCGCCTTGCGAAGCAATACAAGCTCCCGCAATCGCGCGGCGATCCGTTGTTCGATGACGTTCTCTTCCGCGATTATATCGACGATATCCTCGTAGCTGCTGGCATCGCGCATGATGAAACCGTCGATTAGCGCATGTCCGATATCCGTCACGATTTCCGCGCCCAGATGAAGAGCGCGCTCTTGCACGAATCCTTCGGTCAACTTACCGCTCCACGACCGGATAGTCTCGTTCAATACGTCGGCAATCTCCGGAATGCAAGCGAGACGTTCTTGAATCAATGTTTCGTTCACGTTGTACATGGGCGAACAAGCCCCTTTCATTTCCGCTTGCGCTTTGCGCGGCGTTTCAACCAAATAACCATAACGACGGAACTGATAATGATGACGAGCAAGTACGTCATCATCTCGAATACGTCGCCCATATTTTGCGGATCCTTCTCCACGTCTTTCTTCCTCTCAGCTCTCGTAGTCGACGCTGACCGACGATTCGCGGACGGACAGCATGTGCTCGATGACGAGCTTGTGTACAGGGTGAACTTGATAGGCCTGTAGCGCGTCCATCGAGTCGAACTTCGTATAGAGCGCGATATCGTACGACCGCTCGGAATGAAGCACGTCCGTCCCGACTTCGAGATGGCGGAGGACGTCGATTTTGCCTTCCATGTCGCGAAGCACGGCCGCCGTGCGGGCAATGCTCTCCGGGCTGCGATCCTTAAGCTTGAACAGAACGATGTGCGTAATCATAATAACGGTTCATCCTCTCGGTTATCGGATTGCCTTGCCGCGCCGCCGCGCGCATGAGATCGAGGAACGCCGCGCATACTACGGGCACTATGAGGCGGAAGGGAGTAAAGCATGCGTTATCCCATTACCTTGGCGTGTACGTTAATCGGCGTTGCGCTATGCCTGTTCAACGTCAGCGGCTACGATCCTCACAACTTGTTCCTCTTCATGTTCAGCGTCCCGGCTTGGCTAGTGGAGCTGTTCGTGGACATCCATCAAGTCAACGTATGGTTTATGTACTTACTTACCGTGCTTAGCTGGATGCTGATCGGCTATCTAGGCGATCTAGGCGTCGCCCGCATTCGTACGTGGCGCCATCTTTAATCGACACTCTATACGCAACATCGTCCACATGGTAAAAAAGGAGCCGATCGGCTCCTTTGTTGTTTATATCTCTTACTCGACGATAATCTTCGAAACCATCGTGCCGTGACCTTGACCGCACATGATTTCGCAATGGATCTCGTATTCCCCAGGCGTATCGAACGTGATGTCTGCCTCCGGGTTGTCTTTGGAGAAGTCGACATTGTTGATTTTCACGCCGTGGTTGCCGAGCTTGTTCGAGAATTTGACCTTATAGAGCGTTCCCGCTTTAACGTGATATTCCGCCTTGTCGAACTGGAAGTTGCTCGCGGTAATCTTAAGAAGCTCTTGTCCTTCCGCAAGACCGGCCGTCTCGCTCTTCGGCTTCTCCGGCATTCCGGTCGCCATCAAGTATACGCCCATTGCGCATGCGATCACAACTAACGTGGACATCAGCCATTTGTGCATTGTATGCTCCCCTGCTTCCTACAATTGTCTACCTCATATAATACCTAAAATCCGCATTTGAACTCAAGTGCTTCTAAAGCGGTTACGGACAACTTTATTAAACTTATGACAAAATGATGAACTCTTGCGCGTTCAATCGCGGAACCTGAAATCCCCCGGCACTTTGCGCGCGGTTCCGGTGCGGATCGCCTCCTGGATAACCGCTTTGCGCACGGCCGGAACGACCTTGTCATTGAATACGCTCGGAATAATATAGAACTCGTTCAGCTCCTGCTCCGACACGATGGACGCGATCGCCCGCGCAGCCGCCAGCTTCATGTCTTCGTTGATCGTATGGGCTCTCGCATCGAGCGCACCGCGGAAAATACCGGGGAACACAAGCACGTTGTTAAGTTGATTCGGATAGTCGGATCGGCCGGTCGCAAAGACGCGAACGTGTGGCATGGCGTCTTCCGGCGAAATTTCCGGCTCGGGATTCGCCATGGCGAATACGATCGGATCGGCATTCATCTGCATAATGTCGTCTACGGACAGCACTTTAGGCCTGGAAAGCCCGATGAAAACGTCCGCTCCCTTGATGACGTCCGACAGTCTGCCGGTTTCGTTATTCGGATTCGTACGCTTCGCGTATTCGTTCCACACTTCGTTCGCATAGTTTTCGCCGCGGTGGATGGCACCATCCTTATCGACGCCGATTAAATTCGTCACCCCTGCGTTTAGCAGCATGCGAGAGCAAGCAATACCCGCGGCGCCGATGCCGCAGACAACGACTTTAATCCGGTCGATCGGCTTATCTACGATTTTGAGCGCGTTGAACAAGCCGGCCAGCAGCACGACGGCCGTCCCGTGCTGGTCGTCATGAAACACGGGGATGTCGAGCATTTCCTTCAAGCGGTTCTCGATCTCGAAGCAACGGGGCGAGGAAATGTCCTCCAAATTAATGCCGCCGAACGTTGGCGCGAGCGCCTTGACGATCGCGATGATTTCCTCCGTATCCTTCGTGTCGAGACAGATCGGAAAGGCGTCCACGCCCGCCAATTCCTTGAACAGCATTGCCTTTCCTTCCATAACCGGCATCGCGGCGTGCGGACCGATATCGCCTAGTCCCAACACCGCAGTGCCGTCCGAGACGACGGCTACCGTGTTCCGCCGAATCGTGAGCGAGAACGCCTTGGAGACGTCGTCGCGGATTGCGAGGCATACGTTCGCTACGCCCGGCGTATAGACGCGCGACAGATCGTCCCGGTTTTTGATCGGAACTTTGGAGTGGACTTGGATTTTGCCCCCGAGATGGAGCAGAAACGTACGGTCCGATACGTTGATGAGCGTAATGCCCTTCAACTTGCTAACCGCTTCAGCCAACCGTTCCACGATCGAGGGCTCTTGCACGCTTACCGTTAAATCCCGCGTTTCGAGCCGTTTGCCTGGCCCGATGACGTCGATCGCCACGATGTCCCCGCCGTGGCTTCCGATGACCGACACGAGCTCCCCGAACGTTACCGCTTGCTTGTCCATTTCTACGCGTATAATGACGCTTGTACCGCCTTCTAGGCGCATGCCTAACCCTCCACCTTTCCTTGCTATGTATCAGCTTATCCATTGCGCAAGCATCACAACCCCGACCGAGTAGCCCAATCGGGGGTGCTGCTTGCCGTCGTTATTTTTGGTCGGATGAATTGGTGTCGTCGTTCTTCGTGCTCGCTGTTCGATTCCGCAACGCTTTAACGATATCGAGCAACTGCGGCGGCAGGGGAAGCCCCATGCGACCGAAATTCTCGATAACCGATAACAGCTCGTTCACGATATAAAAAGCGATAGCCCCGCCCATCGCGATATCGTATCCCAAGAGCAGATCGATCCGGTGGGAGAGTATAATTACGAGCAGCATGAATCCTTTTTTCAGCAGCCCCCAGAAGCCGACTCTGCTGTCTAGTCCGCTCCCGTCGCGAACCGCCGCGGTTATGCCGGTAATATAGTCTATTGCCATAACGACCAATAAGAACGTCAACGGCTCCGACCACGTCCCGAACGCAAACGAGATTATCGAACCTATCGCAATACTAATAGAAGCTAAATAGAAGTTTATCGCGTCCCACCTCCTTTCTCCCTATATCCTATGTAAGGAGGACAAGTCGTGACTGTGCTAGATTCGCCTTATAGTCAACAAGAAAGGCCCCTGCCGATTGGCAAGGACCTTCTCTAAACGACTGTAACGGAAATTCCGCTATTCGTACACCTCTAACTCGGATACTTGAGCGGCAGGCCAAGCCGTATTCGACTTGATCGTGACGCGCACGTAGCGTTCGTTCGCGGCCGTGCCGAGCGGTATTTCGACTACGTTGTCTTTCTTAGGATCGAACGTATAAGCTTTCGACGGAAGCAAAGTCGTGAAATTGTTCCCGTCCGCGCTGCCGAGTACCTCGATCTCCTGATCGCGCGCTTCCCATGCGTCTTGAGGAGGGAGTCGCAGCTTAAGCTTCGTAATCTTCTTATCTTCCCCAAGATCCAGCGTGAGCGATTGCGGGAACTTCTTCGCCGTGCTTTCCCAATACGTGAACGGATCTCCGTCGACCGTAAGCTTGGAATCGAACGCTTCGGCGGTCAAGGAAGTAGCCGTCGTCGTGGCGCCGACCGCGATGTTCACCTCGAGCTTCACTTTCTGGAACGTTTCCGTCACTGCGCTTGCAGCTGTGGCGCTAGTTAACTCTACGTAGGCGACCTTCTGGTCTTTGATCGTCGCGACGTAATCGAAGACGGCGTAATCACCTTCTTCTTTCACCGCGAGATCGGCGATCTTCGTTCCGTTCGCCAAGTAAGCCGATGCGGCAACGTGCGGCCACTTGTCTCCCTTCTTGATCTTAAGCGTAGTATCGGAGCCTATCGGTTGATAGACGCGAATGGAACCTTCGCCGCGAACCTCTACCAGATCGTGATCGCCTTTATCCAGATCAAAACCATTATAGCGCGTGTAGTTGCCCGCTCTAACGGTGCCGTCCGTCGACAAGATATCGAAGCCGCCAGGGGACAGCGTCACGTCTTGATCAAGCACGTAAGCTTGCTTCGTATCCCAGTTAGCCGTTACTTTGCGCGTACCGAAATCCGTTCTCGTCACGGTAGGCGTAACTTGCTCGAACCCTTGCACGAGCGCGTCGGCATAACCGGATAGCACGTATTTCTGGAAGACGCCGATCGCGTCTACCCATGGGCTGCTCACGCCGTTGTAGAAATCGGCGCTAAGGTTATAGCCCATAGCCACGTTCCAACGAAGCATATCCTGATCGTCGGTCATCGTCTCTCCGGCTAAGTTGTGCTGATAGAACATGACTTTATCCCGCATGAGCATGCCCGACAGCGGATAATATTCGGTGTAGGAAGCGGTGTTCTTCCGGTACCCGAGCAAATCCCACAAATACGTCGCGCCCATGAAGCCGACCGAATCGTCCGCCAGCACGTCGGTTCCGTCTTCCATGTACATATGGATATTCAAGCCGTTGAAGTAATCGCGTACGCCTTGGAAGTAGGCCGTGGACGGGTCGGTTCCCACAGGCTTGTTCGCGTTGTACACGTACGGCGAGTTCCTAATGCCCCACTGGTCTTCGAACACGCCGTCGAAGCCTGCTACGTCGATCAGCTTCGCATGCTCCTCCGTCGTCCGCTTCACGAAGAACGGATCACCCGGATTGACGACATACCCTTCGTGCATGCCGTACGATTCGGATTGAATCGTATTGTTCTCCTTCTGCACGACAAGACTGTCTAGCGTCGTGCCCGACGGTAAGTTCGCGAGCGTCGGAGAGCTTTTGCCCCACCATGACATGTTCGTGTACGGGACGATCTTATTGCCTTTGTCCTTAGCGTGCTTGACGAACTGCTGGAACGTCGCGTCCGTCCCCCACTTCGGATCCGGAGGGATGAAGTCCGGGTAGTTCTCGTCATGGCCGCCGGTCTGGAAGCCGACGAGGTGGATAATGCCGTTGTAATTCATTTTGTCGATGAAATTAGATGTCAAGTTGCTCCAATTGGCATCCTTGATCGCCGAGATATCCGTCTTGTAAAGCGGCAATTGATAATAAGCTTCGGCGTCTTTGCCGAGCTTGTCGTCCAGGGAACGATACTTGTCGATGCCGTTAAGGTGACGGTAGCTTACCATCGAATTCGAGTAATCTCCGCCTACCTCGAGAACGACGGTCGGGCTCTTCCATTCCTTTTTCGGATCGATCCAAGTGCGATAGTTGTGCACGAACGACGTTTTGCCGGGAGCGTTAATCTGGTTTTTGTAACCGATCTCGGTCATAACCGTCGTTTCGCCGCCTACATCGTAAATGGCTAAGTTGCCGGTATTGGTGCGCATCGCCAAATATGAAGCGAACATGACGCCCGGATATTGGTCGGAGAACGAGTTGCTTTCTTTGAAGAACGTGTCTTTCAGCTTAGCGCCCGGCAACATCGGGAGAATCGCGTCCTTCACGCCTGAACCTTCGATTTTGAGCTCGTACGGGAACCGGAAAGACTTGATCGTCTGCTCCGAGCCGTTAACGAGCGCCGCCGACATATAAATGCGATGATCGTCGCCGAATGTAGTCGTAATGTCGACTTTAACCAATCCGCCGTAATGGAACGTCAGCTCGCTCTTCTTTTTGTTCCATTCATAAGTGAAATCGGTCGTCTTTGCGCTATTGACCGAAGTATCGTCTTTCATGATCGCCCACCAGAGCGCGCCTTCGCGGTTGCCTAGCGTCAGGTCTCCCGTCGACTTCTTGTCCTTTAAGTAAGAAACGCCGCCGTGACTTGCATCGAATGCGATCTCGTAATCGGCATTGCTAAGGACAAGCAATCCCTCTTGCTTTGTCAACTTTGCGCTGGCTTTCCCACCGCCGAATAGATCAGCGAATAGAAGCAACACGCCGACGGTCACGACGATCACCACGCTAGCGCTAATCCATAACCATTTGTTATGCAGCATACGCTTGTACACATGCTCACCGCCTTTACATTATGCTTACTTAGCTGCGAAGCCCTTGTAAGACGAGGAAGAGGGTTGCCCCCTGTAGATGTCAGCATCTACGAGTGGGCAACCCTCCCTCATCCGTTCTCTATTAAAGCTTGATCGAATCGTAGAATTTCGATTGAACCGTGGCAGCTGCAGCATCCAGCTGGGCTTTCAGGTCTACGCCTTTTTTGGAGAATACTTCTTGGATGACGTTCGTCATAGCAGCGTAGTAGTCTTGCGTGTTGTACTGCGCTTCAGGTCTTGCGTCAAGCATATCGAGAACTTCTTGTTTGTACTGGTATACGTTGTCGTATTTGTCGTATACGGCTTTAACTTTTTGGCCGTATTCGGAAGCCATATCGAAGTATTCGATGACTGGCGGGATGTAGAATTTGTTCTCGCCTTTACGAGCCTGGATGTTCGCGTCAAGCGATGCAAGGCCTTTGTCGGAGAAGTAGTCGAATACTGCGTATTGGAACGCGATTTGTTGCTCGTCTTTCGAAGCGTTCGGGTTGATGACGAGGAAGTCGCCGCCGAGAACGCCCGTATGTTTGCCGCCGGCTTGCGCTGCAGGCATCGGGTACACTTCGAGGTCGCCAGGTTGCATGCCGCCTTGGTTCAAGCCTTGGTCAACCGGGCCGTCAGGACCAGCGATAACCATTGCCGTTCTGCCTTGAGCGAATGCGCCTACAGCATCGCCCCAGCCTAGAGCGAAGTCTTGCGGGATCGCGTTAGCTTCCCATTTCAGCTTGTTGTAGAAGTCGAGCGCTTTGAGACCGGCTTCGGAGTTGAACGCTGCCGTTACTTTGCCGTCGACCGTTTGGATTTCGCCGCCTGCTTCGAACAGGAAGTTGGTCCAGTTCCAGCCTGCTTCGTTGCCTTTACCCATCGGAGCGATACCGGAAATACCGGCGCCTGCATCCGTAGCTGCTTTAGCGGTGTTCAGCATGTCGTCCCAAGTCCAGTCGAACGAAGGAGGCGTAATGCCTTTGTCTTTCAACATTTTCGTGTTAACGACCGTGCCTACTACATAACCGCGTTGCGGGATACCGAACACTTTGTCGTTGAGGATGAATTGGCTCGCAAGAAGTTTGTTGAATTGATCCTTCTTGTCGTAGGCGTTCCACAGATCCGTGATGTCGGCAGCCCAACCTTTTTCAGCTAGGAACTTGCCTTCCGTCGCGTAAGTGTTGAACAGCGTCGGCGCTTCGTTCGCACCCATCTTGATACCGATTTCTTGCGGGTTGTATTGCCAGTCGCTCTTAACGATTTCAACGTTAGGGTACACTTGGTTGAAGCGAGCGATCTTGTCGTCTTCGAGCTTACGATCTTCTACGCGGTCCGGCGTAGGATAGTAGATGCTGATCGTGACTTTCTTCTGCGTAATGTCTTCGGATGGAGCCGCGCTGCTCGCAGCCGGCGTGTCCGACGCGGCAGGCGTCGTTGCCGCTGGAGCATTGCTGGACGCTGCGTTGTTATTATTGTTGTTGCTTCCGCATGCAGCCAGTACCAAGCTTGAGGCCATGAGCACTGAGATGACACTCGTAATCTTACGCATTGTAAATCCCCTTTTCGTTTAAGATTTAGCTTACACGCTCATCATAATGGAGGCGCATTCATTAGGGCGATGTGTATTCCTATTTCGATTGTGTGCAGTTTTACGCTCTGTCGAATTCCATCATTAAATTACACCTGTACCTAAATTAGCCTTTAACGCCACCCAAATACAAACCTCTTAGGATGAATCTTTGGAAGAATAGGAACAAAATTACTGGCGGGAACATGACCATCGTCAAGATCGCGAACTTAATATTCAAGTCTAGTCTTCTAGCATCGATAACGAATGTCTTGATCGCCGCCGACAACGGTTTGTGATCTTGGCTGAGTATAAAGTTCGGCCAGAACCAGTCGTTCCATGCCGTAGCGAACACGAAGATCGATAGCGTGGCGAAGATCGGAATCGAGAGCGGGAACGCGATCTGGAAAAAGCTTCGCAGCTCAGATGCCCCGTCAATCCGTGCGGATTCGAACGTCTCGATGTTAATACCGTCCATGAACGTCTTGAGCAAGAGCAAGAAGAAAGCATTTGCGCCCGCAGGCAGCCAGATAGCCGCGAACGAACCCATAAGACCAAGATCCTTCAAGTTGACGAAGTTCGGGATGATGTAAGTTGTGGCCGGCACGAACAACGTCAGCAAGAAGAAGTAGTAGATAACGGATTGGAACGGGAACTTCATCCGCGATAACGCATAAGCGGCGAACCCAAGTACGATGATCGTAACGAGCATGTTGCCGCCGAAGATGAGCAACGTGTTCTTAAGGTACTTTGGCAGGTCGATATACTCCCATGCCTTCTTGTAATTCTCGAAGTGCCATCCATCCCTCGGCAGGAACGTCGGCGGGAATGTATTGACTTCCTTGTTCAGCTTCAAGCCGTTGAACAGTGATATTGCGAGCGGATAGACCATGCAGCACATCATGACGAGGATGATCAAGTTCATGAAATAATAACCTAGCTTGGTCGAAAGTTTCTTGTGATCGTATACGGATAAGATGCCGCGCTCGAATGCTTTCGCCTTCATTACTTGATCCCTCCCCTGTTGTTGATGCGATATTGGATGATGGCGAGGATGCTAAGCGCGAAGAACATGAGAACGCCCATTGCGGAAGCGACGCCGTAGTCTTGGCGAACGAACGCGTATTTGACGATCAGCAAGGCGTATGTCAACGTCGCATTGTTCGGTCCGCCGTCCAGCATCGCGTATTGCGTCTGGAAGCCTTGCGACGTTGCGATCAATTGCAGCATAAGCAGCAGCAAAATCTGATTCTTGATCGCGGGCAGCGTGATATGCCGAATGCGTTGCCAAATACCTGCGCCGTCGATCTCAGCTGCTTCGTACCAATCTCGCGGAATACTTAGCACGGCTGCCAAGTAGATCAACATCGCGGAGCCGAAGCTCTGCCAAGTTTCCATGATGACGATCGAAGCCATCGACCATGATTTGTCCGTCATGAACAAGACGTGGTCGAAGCCTAGCTTGCCGAGCGCCGCGTTGATCGGACCAACCGGATCGTACAACCATCGCCAAACGCCGTATAAGACAACGAACGGAACGACGTAAGGCAAATACGCGGCAACGCGCGCAAAGCCTTGGAATTTGCGCATCTCGGAGATCATGATGGCGAACAGGAGCGGCACCCAGAAACCGATGATAATACCGAGCCCCATATATTGTAGTGTGTTTTTCACCGAGGTCATGACGTCGGGATCTTTGAAGATCGTCCGATAATTATCGAACCCGACGTAAGAATCGCCTTTTACAAAATCGATTTTGTAAAAGCTGTCCACGACCCCTTTGCCGATAGGCAACCAAAGGAATAACGCGAACGTGATGATCGCTGGCAGCACGAAGAGATAGCCCCAGATGTGCCGTCTAAACTTCCGCTGCGGTTGCCTATGCAGTTGCAACTGGATTGGAACGGCCGTTGTTTGCTCCATTAGATGTCCCTCATTCCTTTTTCTATCTGACATAATTGTAGAAAAAGAGGCCGCTCCTGAACATGTGCAGTTCTATTCGGATGATAGGCGATCTTACTTCTTCATTTCGCTAGGGCTGATGCCGAAGTATTTCTTGAATATTTTGCTGAAATGCTCCGGCGATTCGTACCCTACCCGCTCCGCGATCTCGTACCGCCGCAAATCCGAGTTTTGAATGAGCCTCTTGCTCTCTTCCATCCGCAATTTAATTACGTATTCCCATAAATTAAAGCCCGTGTTTTTCTTGAATAGATAGCTAAGATAGTTGGGGCTGACGTGGTTTTTTTGCGCCACTTCGTTCAGTGTCAGTCCTTTTTGCGCATAGTTCTGATGAATATATTCGCTCGCGCGCTCGACGATCAAGTTGTTCTGCGCGGCCATCTCTTCATCGGTCGGTTCTTCTTCCGACAGCACGCCCCACTTGAAGTCCCCGTAATAAAACACATGATGGTCCTTATGCTCGCGATGCCATAGCATCGCCTTGTTCGCTTGCTTGCTCAGCTCGCCTAGGAAGGCATGTCCTTTAAGAATATGGCTGATGCCTACGACGCATTGGAATCCTAGGAACTTGTGGATATTGAAATGCAGGCTCCTGCCGATCATTTCGAGCTGGTTGATTTTGTCGACGCTCGAGTCGCCATACCGGGTCTCGTCCCATTGAATGACGATGCTGACTTCCTGCTCCGTGGAATAGAACGCTTGATGGTCCCATTCGCGGTCGAGCAGCTCGTTCGCGATGTTAAGCACCGCGTATTGGAGCAGTATGCCGTCCTTGTCCGTAACGTGTCGTCCTCCCGATGCGAGATCGAGGCGGATCTTAACGATGGCATAGTAAGGACCGGCGAACGAGACGTTGTGCAGCAAGGACAATTCGGACACGATGGATTCCCGATTTTCCGTATTCTCGGCCAGCAACCGATTCATTAGTTCGGTTCGTTTCTGATTCGGCACCGCCATATGGAAATGTTCCTGCAGATCGGACATCAATTGATCTTGATCGCGGACCGGCCTGTCCATATGGAGCAACACGTGTCTGACAGAGCCGAGAAATTGTTCGCTGTTGAGCGGCTTGATGAGGTAGTCTTTGGCGCCTAGACGGATGGCAAGCTGCGCATATTGGAACGTCTCGTGGGCGGAAATGATAATGACCTGCACCCAAGGCTTAATGATTTTCGCTTGCTGCATCAATTCGATTCCGCTCATCGACCCCATCTGGATGTCCGTAACGAGCAAGTCGATATTTTCCATGCGCAAATAATCCAATGCTTCGTATCCGTTGTGCGCGGTATAAATATGTTCGATATTCAATCCGGAGGCATTAAGCAAGCTGGCTAAACCTCGGCAAATGAGCGGTTCGTCGTCGACGATTAGAATGTTGTACATGTATGTTAGCCTCCTTGGACGCGATCTATTGTTTGTCTGGCTCTACTTCCGCGAATAAGGGCAAGAGCACGATAACCCGCGTACCTTCTTGTTCCCTCGGCTCGTAAGTCAAGCCGTACGGAGCCCCGAAATGAAGCCGGATGCGTTGCTGCACGTTGCGAACGCCGTAACCGGTAGTAGAGTCGGCATCGTGGAGCACCCGGTTAATCGCCTCGTAATCTACTTCCTTATAGCCGTTATCCTCTACCGTAAGCTCGATCGAATCTTCTAGCTTCTTGGCTGATACGATAATCTCTCCGTCTTCGCCCATGTTCATGACGCCGTGAATGATCGCGTTCTCGATGAGCGGCTGAAGCGTTATTTTCGGAATTTCGTACGACAATACTTCATCATCGATGTTCCACTCGACTCGGAAACCGTACTCGTAGCGTTTTTGCTGCAAACTAACATAAGCGCTCGCGTGTTCAAGCTCTTCCTTGATCGTAATCAATTCGCGCCCCCTGCTTAAGCTGATCCTCATCAGCTTGGACAGTTCCTTGATCATCTCCGCCGAGCCGGTATTTCCTTCGAGCGAGCTCTTCCAATAGATGCTCTCCAGCGTATTGTACAGAAGGTGCGGATTAATTTGCTGGTATAGCAATTGCAGCTGGGATTCTTTTTGCTTGATCTCCATCAAAAATTGGTCGTGAATCATGTCGTTAAGCCTACGGGTCATGTTATGGACGGAATAGATGAGCACGCCAACTTCGTCATTCCGCTCTCCGAGCGGCGCCTTAGGTAACGCTCGGCCCGGCTCGTAGGAACGCGCGAACGTCGCCAGCTTCTGCAGCGGATTCATGAGCGATCGCCAGAAGTACATCATGACGACGAGCGCGAACAGCGAATAGACGATGGAGATAAGCTGGATGACCCGCTTCAGTTCGTCCTGTTGCTTCAGCATCGATTTTGCGGGGATTTTATAAATTAATTTCTGTTGCAGCGCGTACTTCGAATGAATGACGTAAATATACCCGTCCGATATGATGCTCGTCGTTCTCTCGAAGCCCGGTTCCGCGCTGATCTCGTCAGGTAGCGAGATCGTTCTGCCCATCATGCCGTTCGTGGACGACAGGACCATGTTGTTCCAATCGGTCAGCATCATCTCGCCGCCTTCCGGAAGCGACACCGTGCTGAACGATTCCTCGATCTTCTTCTCCATCTTCGTGGCGACGAGTATGCCGATGACGCTGTTGCCTTGCGAGATGTTGTTGACTACCCGCATATAGGCAAGCGTCTCTTGGTCCGATTTGGGACCGAGATTATTGATATAAGTAAGCACGCCTTTGCCCTTCTGTTGAAGCGCCAGATCCATCCAAGGCTGCTTAGTGCTGTCATTATAGTAAAATACGTTCGCTTCGGACACTTGCCGATCGATGTTAGGGATTTCGGGAGAGAAGTCGATTCTTTTCTTCGGGTCATAGACGAACAATAAATAGTAGACCGCTTCGCCGCCGAAAATTCCCATCGAGTTATTGCGAAGCAGCAGCGTCATGTCCGCGTCTTTGCGAACGAGCTTGACCCGTTCCTCTTGGTCACCGACGATCATTTTTTGCGTGACCGGGTTCTGGATAATCGTGGACATGATCCGATTGATCGTATCCATGTCCCGGTTAATCAGGAAGTGGTTCTGCTTGTTCAGTTCCTCATAGGCGCTAGTGACTTGGGACGTCAAGATCCGCTCGGCATTCATGTTCGCGTACCAGTTCAAGATGAATACGGGACTGACCAAGATCAGGAACAGCAAAATGAGCTGCTGTCTGACGTTCATCTTCGTCAAGGGATTACGGATGGAAGATTTCATTAGGTGCCCCCAGTCGAATGATCTCTGATTCTAGTATCTATGGAATCGATACGATTGTGGAGCTTTCGAGCGCATTCGCGTACAAGCGCACACAACTTACGTAGAACGACACATTATCTCAAAATGATAAGCGATTACAATGAGAAATAGTAGACTGTACATACATACAAGGGGAGTGTTCCGCATGACCATGTTACGTTCGGTTGGAACAAAGCTTTTCATTCTGTTCTTTGTTTCTACATTCGTATCCGTACTCCTCGTAGGCATGATCTCTTACAACAAGTCCCAGTCGATCATCGCGAGTAAAATGGAAGCGGTTTCTCAGCAAACCGTAAAAGAAGCAACCGAGAAAATCAGCCTGATGCTCAAGCAATTCGAAGACATGTCGCTTCAATTTTCAACGAGTAGAGACCTGAATGACAGCGTATCCGCCATCTTCGATCCGAACGCGGATCCGGCGGGCAAAGTTCGCGGCAAATCGGATATTCAGGATACGCTTAACCAGTTGGCTCGAACGAACTCGTTCATAAAGTCGATTACGCTGCTCGATACGGTCAACGAGAACGAGACGATAAACTCGCTGTCCACCGGTCTCATTCAAATCGACCGCAAGGCCGAGTGGTTCGCGCAGACCAAGGAACTGAAAGGCAAAGCATTATGGCTCCCGACCAAAGATAACGGCTATACGGGAATGGCCAAAGGCAATCTGTTCGCGCTCGCCCGTATGATCGGCAAATCGATGATCGTATTCGAGATCGACGCGACGCTGCTCTCTCAGACGCTGGACGCGATTCATTTTAGCGACAGCTCCAAAATGCTTCTGACCGACGCGCAAGGAAACGTGCTGCTCTCATCGGTCGCCGAGGATATTGGACAAGCATTCGCCGCCGACCGCTTGAAGAAAGATAATCTCGTCGTCTCCGAGCCGCTTCAACGCACGTCTTGGACGTTGACCGGAGTCGCTCCCCTAAGCGAGCTTGTCGCCGATACGAAAGTGATACGAAATCTAACCATAGTCATGTGTGTTATTGCCGCCGCAGTCGCAATCGGTGTAGGTTACTTAATCATTCTGCACGTAGGCAAGCCTCTCCTGCATATCCGCGGCATGTTGAACGAAGCCACGCGCGGGAATCTGAACGTAAGAACTAAACTCAAGCGGCGCGACGAGATCGGCGAAGTGTCGGATAGCTTTAATCAGATGATGGAGCAGATGACGCGGTTGATCGATCAAACTCGCCAATCGGCTCACCAAGTACTCCAAACGTCTTCCGTGTTGCTTGGCGTTTCCCAGCATACGGCGTCCGCAGCAGGGGAAATTTCCATCGCTACGACGGAAATCGCCAACGGCTCGACGCAATTGGCCGCCGAGGCCGAAACCGTCTATCATATCGTCGACTCCATGAACGGAGATTTGAAAAGCGTCATACAAGCGACGAATCGGATCAATGAATCGTCTCTCGAGGTGAAGGCGGCTTCCGCGGAAGGCAAGCAGTTCATGCAGGACATCGTCGTTGGCACGATCGAATCGGAAAAATCGATCGATCTGCTCGTCAAACGCGTCGGTCAGCTCGAAGTAAGCACGGATGCGATGCAGCGAATTCTCGGCATACTGAATAAGATCACGAAGGATTCCAAAATTTTGTCGTTGAACGCGGGCATCGAAGCCGCCCGTTCCGGTCAAGCGAGCGGCGGCTTCAAGGTCATCGCCTCCGAGATGGGACATCTATCCGATCAGACGAACGAGTCGATCTCGACCGTCCACCAAATGACCGACGTCATTCAAGAAGAAATCGTTCAAACGGTTAAGGCGCTTAAGACGGCGCTGCCGCTGTTGCAATCCCAGATCGAATCGGTCAAAACCGCCAACGCGCTCTTCGCCTCCGTCTACGAGAAATCCGAAGCGTTCACGGAGCAAGTCGCGCTGATCAAGCAAGACGTCGGAACGCTCGGGGCGAAGCAGCAACAGCTGAACTCTTCCATCTCCAGCGTGAGCAGCTTCTCGGAGGAAGCGTCCGCGACGTCCGAGGAAGTCGCCGCGCTAAGCACCGGACAGATGCACTCCAGCCAAGAGGTCGTCGGCATCGCCAAAGAGCTCGAAAGCTTGTCGGGGGCGTTACAGCAGACGCTGATGGGATTCAGTTCGGGGAAAGAGAACGAGTCGAAATAAGAAGCAAACAATAAAAAGGGGCTGTGCGATTGTCATCTCTCGATGACGCTCGTACAGCCCCTTCTCTTTAAGACACTAGCTCGTGCAGTCCCGCTACGATCTCATCCGCATCGCCAAGCACGTCGGTGGAGCCGATGCCGATAACGTAGATGCCGGCTGCCTTCGCCGCTTCTACGCCGGCTGCCGCATCCTCGAACACCGCGCAATCCTCCGGCGACAAATCGAGCGACTCGCATGCGACGAGGAACACCTCGGGATCCGGCTTCGCCTTGGACACCTTCGTGCCGTCGATGATAGCGTCGAACAACTCGCTTAAGCCTACGCGCTCCAGAATGAACACCGCGTTTTTGCTCGCGGAGCCGAGCGCGATCCGTACGCCCTTGTCTCTCAGAGTGAGGATATATTCCTTGGCACCCGGTAAAATCTCCGACTCGTCCATTCGCCGAATATACTCGAGATAAAGCTCGTTTTTCCGCGTGGCCATCTCTTCCTTCTCCTCGTCGGACAACGTCAGCCCGCCGATCTCGAGAATGATGTCTAGCGACCGCATTCGGCTTACGCCCTTCAACCGCTCGTTATCGTGCTCGGTGAACGGAATGCCCCGCTGATCGGCGAGCCATTTCCACGCCAAATAATGATATTTGGCCGTATCGACGATGACGCCGTCCAGGTCGAAGATCGCCCCTTTGATCCGATTAAGCATGAAGCGCACCTCTCTTTGCACTATCGTAAATCCACGAATGACTGGCGCCCGGCGCAAGCGAGACCGACTCGCTCCCCGATTGGAACGATTGCGCCGTCTTGTTGCCGCCGTCCGCGCTGACGACGATCTCCGACTTCGACACCGCAATGCGATAACGTTCGCCTTGATACACGATGCCGAATTGGATCGATTTCCACTGATCCGGCAGCGCAGGCTGCAATCGAATAACGCCTTCGCCCGCATCGATGCCCGCAAAGCCTAGAATCGCCGCCATCCACGCCCCGCCGTTAGCCGCAGGATGCGTGCCGCCGATGTACAGCGTGCCTACGTACTGCTTCGAATCTCCCGTCAAATCGATCGTCGCCGTCCGGAGGAAATAACGGTACGCCCAATCCGGATTGCCGATGTCGGAAGCGACGAGCGCATAGATGCAAGCGCTAAGGCTCGATCCATGCTCCGTCCGGGGCTCGTAATACTCCCAGTTGGCGCGCTTCACCTTCTGTGAATATTGCTGCTTGAACAGGTGCAGCATGAGCACGACGTCAGCTTGCTTCAGTATCCGGGTCGTCGTCGCAATGCCGCTGCCTCCGCCCAAATACTCGTTTTTGTTCAGCATTCGACTTTTCAGTTGTTTAAGCTCTACATCCTCCAACTGCCCGTAGCCGTCGAACTGCTCGATTACCGAAGTTACCGGATCGGGCTGAGGCATGTACAGTTGCAGGAGCATATGCCTCAGATTACCGGCATCTTGGCCGTAATCGAGCTTCGCGATCAACGCTTCCCGGAATGCCGGATGGCGCTCCTCGAGCAACGCAAGCGTCTGCAGCGCGATATCGAGCGTCTTGTTTACTAAAGCGTTCGTGAACGCATTGTTATTGACGCGCTCATGGTATTCGTCGGGTCCCGTGACGTCGAGCACTTCGAAGCGCTGCTTGTCATGCTTGTAATAGGCGTATGAATAGAAGAAACGCGCGCATTCCAGTATGACTTCGGCTCCGCCTTCGAGCAGGACGCTCTCGTCGCCGGTGAACGCGTAATATTGCCAAATCCCGAACGCGGCGTCCGCGCTAATGTGAACTTGCTTGTCTCGGAAATAAGTGCGCATTGGACGATTCGTGAACACGTCCGTAATGTTGAACAACGTGCAAGCATCGTCGCCGGTGTCTTGGCTTTCCCAAGCGTAGAACGCGCCCCGGTAACCGTACTCGGCCGCTTTGCGTCTCGCGCCGTCTAGCGTATGCACGCGGTACATAACGAGATTTCGCGCGACTTCCGGCTGGGTGTAGAGGAAGAACGGAAGCATGAACATTTCCGTATCCCAGAACACGGCGCCTTTGTACACCTGACCGGACAATCCCCTCGCGGGAATCGATACGCGCTCCGACTGCGTTGGCGCGATTATGTGCAACTGATAGAGGCTATAACGAAGCGCGAATTGCGCTTCATCGTCGCCTTCGATGAGCACGTCGGACGCTTCCCACTTGCGCGCCCAGTGCACGAGGTGCTCTTGTAGGTGCGTCTCGTAAGTAAGCTGAAGCGCCGCTTTGGCAATCGACAACGCCGTTGCCGACGACGATTGGCCTTCCGTCTCTCCGTAGCAGATCAATACGTATTTCACGAATCCATAGGTGACGCCCGGCTCGCAGCGAAGCTTGAACTGCCTAATCGCAGAGCCTGGTTGCCTGCTCTCCTCCGGTCTCGAAAGTCCGCCGATCCAAGTGACGCTCTCGGCGACCGTAACTTCCACGCGCAGCTCGTGCGTCGTAGCCGTCAATCCGACGATCCCGTCCTCCGACCATACGGACTTGTTTTCCAAATGCGGTCCGTTAATGTCCCATACGTCGCCGTCGATGCCGGTATCCAAGACGATCTCGCAAGCTTGCGCGACGCTGAACTCGTATTTCATCGCTATCAAATTCAATTGCTCCATGCTTACGAATCGTTCCGAGCTGATCTCGATCCGATTGCCGCCGGACGTTCTGAATACCGTGTTCCGGTGAAAGCTCGCTTGGGCGATATCCAGCGCTTGCGCATGCCGATCGAACTCCGTATCTAGCACGCTAAGCGGCTGCCCGTCGCAAGTCAGGCGGGTATACACCCCGTTAGGAGCATTGATAGGCTCGCGCCACTGTTCACCTACCTTGTCGTATAGACCCGCAAGCGTGCTCGCGGTTAACTGATCCTTCGTAAACTCCTCCAACGTGCCTCTGTAGCCGATCGCTCCGTTGCCGATCATGAATTTGTTGCCGTTCATCGCGATTTTCTCCCGATCGAACGACTGCTCTTCGACTTTCCAGCTCAGGTGGGTCCCCCCGCTTTCTCTCCGTAATATAGCTTCATTATGAAGAACAACGCCTTCCCGCCCAATGCGCGATATTACCGAAATAAGGTCAGATTCCATTGTTTTGCGGGGCATTCATGGAGACTACGGGCGGAACTCGATCTAGCTGAATACGCTGATGGCAAAAGGAGAGTGAGCATATGCCGAACTATCGGATAATCGTCGATCTTTCGGATCGGCACTTGTATTTGCTCGATGGCGATACGGTCGTGCGCGCCTTTCCGATCGGTATAGGCAAAATGCTGACGAAAACGCCTACGGGGGAATATACGATCATAAACAAACAAGCCCAACCAGGCGGCCCTTACGGGGCTTTCTGGATGGGCTTATCTAGACCTCACTACGGCATTCACGGCACGGACGACCCCGCCTCGATCGGCAGGGAAGTCAGCCATGGCTGTATCCGAATGTATAACGAGGATGTATTGCAGCTCGCGGCGCTCGTGCCAATTCGTACTAGAGTGACTATTCGCTTGTGACGCGGAACCGACCTACTCCTATTTAATCCAATGCTTGTATACGAATAAGCCAACTAGCGCGACAGCAGCCGTTATTAGCAACGAAGACGTCAATTTTCTCCAATGCTTAGTCATGAACCTCGTTACAGCACCGGAATGTTCCAATCTGATCTCTTGAATAAGCGCGTTGAACTCCGGATTGTTCGAGGTCAGCAAAATTTTACGGATTTTTGTGTCGCTGAGCGTTCCTCTGCCTTCGAATTCGAAATAATAGATGATCGCTTGCTGGAAGCTCGGAGTCAGCTGAATCGGATTCGTCGCTTTCCATGCCATGAATTCATAGGTAACGTTGTTCTGATGGCCGAAATCGTATACGTACGACAGCATTTCCGAGTATTCGAAATCTCCGTATCCAAGCTTGGTTTGTTTGGAGCTTAGCCGGATATAGAAAGCATAGACGACTCTTCTGAACTGCGAGTATTCGATTTGGTCCCACAGCAACCTGCGCAGCAACTGCTGCGTGAGATCGAACTGAGGAACTTGCATCCTGTCCATCTTGGCGAAAATATCTTTCTCGTTATGTATGCGACTATCCATGATCAGGCAAAGCGCTTCTACAACCTGCCACTTCTCGCGCTCTTGCGCCGTCAAAGCGATAGACAAACGAGTGACAGGCTCCACGACGACGCGTCTCAAGCTTTCGATTTCCGAAGCCGTGACGTGTTTAAGCTGTAGATTGCCCAGGATACCTTGGACGATAATCGTTTCTATCCGGCTTTCTATACTCGCAAAGCTTGGACTTGTCTCCGCCAAGCTCCTGACCTTCATATGCAAAAATTTGCCGCTATGGATCTGATCCCGCTCTTCGTCTAACAGCGTTCTTGTTTTGTAAAGGAACTGATTCAACCTTTCGTTATCGAGCTCCGAACCCGACATCTCCAGATGCCAATTGTCCAATTCCTCGATGAGAGCTTTAAGCATATCGACTTCTTCCAGCCGTTGGCGCCAAACACCCGACTTGTCGGAATCATCCGAGGCTTGCTGTTGCGTGCGGTATGCGCCGCTCATTCCTAGTTCTCCCTTCCCGCCTACTATCATCGCGCGACTATTAATATAGTTAATAATACCTTCATAATGAAGAAAATTCCATAGCGACTGTACCCATCACTTTATGTTCACGCCGTCCGTAATGTTCTCGCGGATTGGATGGAAGCGATGGCGTAGACGATCAAAGCCGTCCAGATGAGCGAGAAGCTGATCAGCAGCACCGGCGTAATCGTCTCTTTGAAGACGAACACGCTTAGCCCGAGCGTAAGCGTAGGTCCGATATACTGAATGAACCCGAGCATCGAGAGCGGAAGACGGGAAGCCGCGTTAGCGAACAACAACAGCGGAATGGCGGTTGCCGCCCCGGAACAGAATAGCGCGATAAAGGTACCCGTCGGCAACGACCACGCTTGCGCTTCGTGCGAAGCGCCGATCGAGATCCAGTAAATCAGAGCGACGGGCACGACGATGGCGGTCTCGACCATCAGGCCGTCCGTCGCGTCGATGCGCATGCGTTTCTTCACTAATCCGTACAGACCGAAGCTGATCGCGAGCGAAAGCGAGATCCAAGGGAAGCTGCCGTAATCGATCGCCACGAGCAACACGCCGGAGCCGGCAAGCGCGATCGCCAGCCACTGGCCGGTCGTCGGCTTTTCGCGCAAAAACACGATCGCGAGCACGACGTTGATGAGAGGGGTCAAGTAATAGCCGAGACTCGTCTCGATGACGTGACCGTTATTGACCGCCCATATGAATATTAACCAGTTAGAAGTAATAAGCAAACTGCTGGCCGTTAACTTAAGCAGCGAAGACCGATTGCCTAGCAGGGCGCGTATGTTTTTCCCTCTGCGTTGAATCGCGATGAGCGCAATGACGAAGAAGAACGACCATACGATCCGGTGGGACAAAATTTCTCCGGCCGATATTTGGTCGAACCATCTCCAATACGCCGGAAGCAAACCCCAAATCGTATAGGCCATAACCGCGAATATAAGTCCTTTTTTCATGCTGTCGACACTTCCCGTCCTGCCCTAAAGCGATATGAAGGGAATTATACCACCTCGGGTCACCTACACCTATGAAAAATGTTAAGGAAAATCGAACCTTCCCGGTAATCGCCCGCATTCGCATCCGCAACCAAGACCCGATCGGATAACTTAGCCTGAATTGGTAAATTCTAATTCCGCCAACCATACCGATCAAAGGAGGCTTCTCCATGTCACCGAACACGAATGCTACGGCCGGACAAGCCGGCGTGCCGATCCCTTTTCCGCCTAGGGTGATCACGACCAAAGATTTGTCCTACTTGAAGGACGCCCTGTCTTGGGAGCTTAACGCCTTCAAAAAAATGCATTTTTTCGCCGGACAAGCGACCGATCCGCAAATCAAACAAGCGCTCGATAGCGCGGGGCAAATGCATCAAGCCCATTACGAGCAGTTGCTCAAGCACCTTCAGGTAGACAATAACGCCGCAATGGCCGGCTTGCCGAAGCAACAAGGGCAATCCTTATCGCATTAAGGAGGTAGAACCTATGCAAAGCCAAAATCAGAACCAAATTGCCAATCCACAGTCGGGACAATTGCCGACGGTCAAGGGACCGCAGATCAACGATCGCGATCTGATCAACGATGCGCTCAGCACGAGCAAATATTTGACCGACAGCTTCAACATCGCGGTCAAAGAAGCAAGCCATAACGAGCTGCACGACGATTTCAACCGGATTTTGAACGAGACGCATAAGAGCGCGCGGGAGCTGTACAATCTCATGTTCCAAAAAGGCTGGTACAAGATCGAAGCCGAGGAGCAGCAAAAGCTTCAGCAAGCTTATCAGCAGTTCAGCGGTTACTCGTCGCAATACCCTTATCCGGCCGGGGCGCAATGAAACCGATGAAAGTGCAGTCGAATGAGAAAAACACTGACGGATTTTCCGCCAGTGTTTTTTGTTGCGCGAATGCGCCGTATTCAGGGGCCGGTTAGCGTTATTTTATCAAGGTTGACGAGTCCGTTATCGCCCGCATCGAACTTGTAGGCGATCGTATTGTTGCCGGATTGCAGGCTAAGCGTCTCCGTCTTCAAGCCCCACGTATCCCAATTCGCCGTAGACGCGAGCGTCGTCTGCTTGATTTTGGTTCCGTTTACGTAGATGCTCAGTGTTCGCGCCGTGCCCGAGCCGTTGGCGTAGCGCAATTCCACGGCGTAATTGCCTTGGGCCGACGCATTCACGGCGAACTGAGTGGACGCGCCCTGCGGCTCGTAACCGGCAACGAAGCCGGTCCCCGTGTATCCGCTATGATCGTTCATCGCTTTCGCGCCTCCGGATAGCGTCGCGGTCTCCGCCTGATAGACGAACGTCGGCGGCGCCGTGCTTGCCGCGTAGTCGACCCAGTTCACGTTGAAACCGCCGGTAACGACGTACAACCTAAGAATTTGATTGCCTGCAGGCAGGCTGATCGTCGCGTTCACGGTCGTCCATGTCTGCCAGCCGCCCGTATTCGGGACGGTGATCGTCGCCAGCGCGGATCCCGTGCTGTCGCGAAGCTGCAATTGTCCGCCGCTGTTCGGGCTAGCGACGCGGAACGAGGCGGTGTAAGCGCCCGTTGCCTGCACGTTGACACCGTAATCCATCCAATCGTTCGCGTCGATCCAACCGACGTTCATTCCGCCGCCGGTATCCGAGGTCGTCTCCGTCTGGATACCGAACATGCCGCTATAGCTCTCGGCCTCGATCTTGCCCGGAATGGCCGAGCTCGTAGGCGTCTGAGGCGCGTAAAGCGTAATTTTGTCCAAGTTGACGGGGCCGCTGTCGCCCGATTCGAACTTATAGGCGATCGTGTTGCCGCCGGACTGCAGGCTGAGCGTCTCCGTCTTCGTTCCCCACGTATCCCAGTTCGCGGTAGCCGGAACACTCGTCTGCTTGATTTTGACTCCGTTCACGTAGACGCTTAGCGCCTTGGCCGCTCCCGAGCCGTTCGCGTAACGAAGCTCTACGCCATAATTGCCGCCGCTGGCCGCGCTAACCGCGAATTGCGTGGACGGTCCTTGGAACTCGTAACCCGCGACGAAGCCCGTTCCCGTATAACCGGTATGATCCGTCATCACTTTCGCGCCGCCGGACAACGTAGCGTTCTCCGCTTCGTAGACGCTGCTCGTCGGTTGCTGCGAGCCGTCCGACGGCGTAATGGCGATCGAATAGGCGTCGAGCGAATAGTTCCATGGGATCGTCACCTTGATCGCGTTGTTCACGACCGTCGCGTCGAACGTTTGCGTGACGGTCGGCGCGGACACCGGATCGAGGTTGTTGATCCAAGTAACGACGACGTGCGCTTTTCCGTTGCTTCCTATAAGGTAAGAAGCCGTATCGAACCGATTAACGTTCACGTCGATATCGCCGGTCACGCCGCCTTTATTGCCTAGTAATATAAGCGCCGAATGCTTCGTCGCGTCTTTACTCGCGACGCCGTCGATATTGGCGGACGGCGTCGTGGCGACGAGCGATCCCGACATGTCGGCATAACTCTTGTACGTCCACCATTGCCCCTTCTTCTGCCCGTTCGTCGTCAGGATATCGTCCAGCATCCCTTGATCGCAGCAGTGATCCCAGATCGCGTGGTTGGCGCCAAGCACGCCGGACTTCTCCAGACGGGCTATATACCAAGCCGTGTAGCCGGCGTTCTGTTCCGCCGACCAGATATACTCTCCGATCGTCATGCCGGATATCGACGTGATGTTCCTGGCGGCCAGTAGCCCTTGCGCCGTCTGAACGTCCGCGACCGGATCGGCGCTAAAGTGCCAATCCAAAATGTCCGGAAGCACGTTGTTCGTCTTGGCGTAATCGAGCCAATTGCCAAGCTGCGTCGCGTTAAAGCCGCCGTAACCCGGTCCGACGATGACCGCGTTCGGATCGAGCGAACGGATCGTCTGCACGCTGCGCTTCCACATCTCGGAATATTGCGCGTCCGAGCGAGGCCAGAAATAGTCGCCGTCCGGCTCGTTCCAAATATCGTATCTAGCGTTCGTCATGTTGTTCGCTTTTTTGTCGTTCACGAGCTGCGTCAAGAAGTTCGTCCACGAAGTCCAGCTGCCGTTGTCCCCCGGAAAAATCGGCTGATTGTTGTCCGGAATCGTTCTGCCGTCGGAGCCCCATACGTCGCTGACGAGAATCTGATATTTGGCCCCGATCGCATTCGCCCGATTGTACTGGGCAAGCACCGAATTGAAGCGCGGCAAGTAACCGTTATAACCGCCGACCGCCCAAGCGCCTCCGCTTAGACCGGCGCCTCCCCCGCGAAACAGCTTCGGCTTAATGTCCGTGAGCAAGGCTCCCGCGGGAGCGGTTCCGTTCTCGCTCAAGCCATAAAGAAAACCGGTAGCCCGATTGGTAGGAGCGCCTAGCGTCTGGCTTAGATCAACGGTTACGCTCTGGACGGCCGCATACGTGGTGCTCGGCATGACGACCGCGGGAAGAGCTGTTCCTACCGCGCACAACAATGACAAACCTAATGTGAGAGCTAATCTGGATGCTTTGATCATTACTTCTTCAACTCCCTCGAATAAAGTAATTGCTCTAAGCATGCTACACGCCATGCCATGGCCGATCCAGCGTAGATCACCCCCACATTATTGAAGCTTCAGGCGCGAATCAATGGCGCGGCATGGCGGCCGGCAGCACGGACCAACCGCTCTTCGCCGCGACGACGCGCCGGCCGTTCGCGGTCACGCTGGCTATCCGGTCTCCCGCTAACCTGATGTCGTACAAGGTACGATCGACAGGATCGAATACCTGGCTGGCATCCTCGACCTCTTTCGGATCCGCATGCCCGTTCGCGGTTGCGGGATTCCCGGATGCCGCCCCGAACCGAACAAACCGGATTTGCGACCAATCCAAGTGTGCGGTCGAGCGTGCCGCCTCCATGTGCGGAATGACCGCGCCACCCCGAACGAGGATGACGATCGGCAGCTCGTCCGCCGCGATCCGGTGCCAACGTCCGCCGGCATAGCCGATGCCAGTCTGGTAGTCGATCCATTCGCCCGGCGGCAAGTAGACGTTGCGCGCATCCGTCTCCTGCATGAACGGTGCGACCAGCAGCTCGTCGCCGAACATATATTGGTCCTCGACGAGCCAACTGCCGGGATCTTCGGGATATTCGAAGAAGAGCGCGCGAAGCATCGGGTAGCCCCGTTCGGAGCTAAGCATCGCTTGCGTATAGATGTAAGGCATCAGCTCGTATTTCAATGAGGCTACCTTGCGGAACAAGTCCATGAACGACTCGCCGTATGTCCAAGGCTCGGTCGGAGGCGCGCCATGGCAGCGACTGTGCGAAGTCAATAGCCCGAACGGCAACCAGCGGCGATATAACGGTTCCGGGTTGCTGTTCACGAACCCGCCGATGTCGTGGCTCCAGAACGAGAAGCCGCTCAATCCTAGCGATAAACCCGCCCTAAGCGATGCGGCCATCGCGCCGTCCGTATTCTCGGCGTCCCCGCCCCAATGGATCGGGTAGCGTTGGCTTCCCGCCCATGCGCTGCGCGCCCAGATGATCGACTCTCCGCTAACCGCTTCGGTCGCTTCCATCGCTGCGCGGTTATATCTGAGCGGGTACAAGTTATGCTCATGGAAACCGCTTTTCCCCGAAGCGTACCATCCGTTAACCGGCGCGGCTTCGCCGAAGTCGACCTTGATCGCGCCTACGCCCAAGCTCAGCAATTCGGCTAGCCGCTCCTTGTACCAATTCGCTGCCTCGGGATTGCTGAAGTCGAGAATGGCGTCGTCGGTCGGCAACGCGCCGTCAGCCGTCCGCACGGCGTAACCGCGTTCTACGATTTCCTTATATAACGAATTGTTCGGCGTGAAGTATGGCAATTGCCAGAGCGATATTCTGTACCCTTGTTCGCGAAGATCTGCAATCATGCGCGCGGGGTCATCGAATCGTTCCTTCGAAAATTCGTAGTTGCAGCGCCAATCCGTCTCGAACCAACCGGTGTCCAAATGGATGACGTCGCAAGGAATGTTATGCTCCTGCAGCCGCGCCGCCACTTCGCGCACTTCCCCCTCCGAGCTGTAAGTGATGCGGCTCATCCATAGCCCGAACGACCAAAGCGGCGGCAGCGGGCTGCGCCCGGTCAACCGCGTGTATTCGGACAACGCTTCCTTCGGCGTACCGAGGAAGACGAACAGATCGAGCGACTCCTCTCCGGTGAACAACGTCGCCGTATCATCGTAAGACGCCCCGAAGTCAAACGTTAGCGGCGCGGACGTATGCACGAACATGCCATAGCCTTCGCTGCTTAAGAAAAACGGGATCGGCTTGTACATTTTCCCCGTCTGCGCGCTAAGCGCGTCCGTCGCGAACAGGTTCAGCTTCTGTCCCCGCTTGTTCAGCCGCGTGAACGATTCCCCCGCGCCGAACAGCTTCTCGTCCGGTTGCAGCAGGAAACTCGCCGCGATGCGATTGTCCCTTGCCCTTGCACCCTGCTTGAACGAGAAAGGCTGACCGTTCGAATTGAGCAACGACCGGCTGTCGCCGAAGTGCCGCGTCTGCGTAACAATGCGACCGCTTGCATCGCGGAAGATCAGCTTCCACGGATCGAGTTGGACGGTAACGGAGCCTGCTGCGCTTCGGTATACGACCCCGTCATCCCGTCTCTCCGCCTCCCAATGCTCCGTCGTGCTCGCCGCATTTTCATCCACCATAATCGATGGTTTGATCGGTTGATTAGCTTTGTGCCTCGAATGCAATCTCACCCTTATCGTGCGATCCGTCAGGAACGACAGCTCGAACGCGGCTTCGGGCTTATCCGCGTATTCGTCGGGGAACTCCCATGACGGGGACTCCTCGAACGGAAAATCGATCTGGTTAAACGATAGTCTCGGTTTGCGCAAGTAGCGCCGCCATTGCAACGTGCCTTGGGCGTTCGCTTCATTGAAAGCGGTAAGACGCGACGCGAAGAAGTACGTATCGCCGGCGTTCTCGAAGCCTTCGCTCATGTCGATCGGTTGATTTAACCACGTTTCTTGTTGACCCATCCGTAACCTATCCTTTCACGGCGCCGTTCGTCAGTCCGCTGACGATATAACGCTGTACGAAAATGAATAGCAACGCCACCGGAAGCATGCTGACCGTGCCGAACGCCATCGTATTGTTCCATGAAGTGCTCTGGAAGCCGAGGAAATTGTAGATGCCGGCCGTAATCGGACGCATCGATTCTTTGCCGATGAACGTCATGCCGTAGATGAGGTCGCCCCATGCGAATAGGAACGAGAACACCATCGCGACGACGATGCCGGGAACCGCGATCGGAAGCATGATGCGGGTAAACGTGGAAAACGTGCCGCAGCCGTCGATTTTCGCCGACTCTTCCAGCTCCTTCGGCAGCGTGATGAAGTAAGTCCGCAGGATGACGACGGAGAACGGAATGCCTGCCGTCGCGTTGGCAAGAATCGTGCTCCAGTAATTCGGACCGATGAGTCCGAGGTGCTTGAATAGAATGAATAGCGGCGTCAGCAACAGCGATGCCGGGAGCATCTGCGTGACCAGAAACATCAGGACGATGACATGCCTGCCCGCGAAGCGGAACCGGGCTACCCCGTAAGCGGCCGGAATCGCTAGCACCGTCGAGATCGCGAGCGCGCCGAGAGCGATGTACAAGCTATTGCGGAAGCCCTCGAGAATGTCGAAGGACGAGCCCGATAACTGATCGGTGTACGACTCCAAGTGAATGACGCTCGGGAACCAAGTTTGCGGCGTCTGAAAAATTTCCGCCTCGGATTTAAAGGAAGTTACGATTAGCCAATAAAGCGGGAACAAGAACGCAGCCACGATTACAAGACTGACGAGGGGCAACGCCCAAGGCGCTTGCCGGCGCAATGTGCTCATGACCGTTCCTCCTTGCTAAGCAACCGCATATAGACAAGACCGACGACGAGCAGCACGACGAACATGACGTTGGCCGCGGCCGCGCCTTGACTGTACTTAAACAAGTCGAACGATAGCTTGTAGGCGTAAGTGGACATCATCTGCGTCGCGTTGACCGGACCTCCGTGCGTGACGATAAGCACGAGATCAAATACTTTGAACGTATAAATAAAGCCGAGTACGAGCAACGACATAATGGCGGGTTTCAAAAGCGGGAGCGTAATCCGGAAAAACCGCTGCGTCGCCCGAGCGCCGTCGATTGCCGCGCTCTCGTAAATATCTCTCGGAATAGTCGTCAGTGCCGTCGTCAGCAAAATCATGTTGAACGGGATGCCGACCCACGTATTGGCGAGCACGATCGTGAACATCGCGGTCCCCGAGTTGACCAGCCACTCGATCGGACTGTCGATAAAATGCAGCCGGAGCAGCGTGTCGTTAATGATGCCTCCCGAGCTGAACATGAACTTGAACATCATCGCCGTAATCGTCGCCGGCAGCAGCCAGCTGATCATGACGATACCCCGGAAGCGTCTCGCCATGCGGAATTTGAGGTTGAACAGCATCGCGAAAGCGAGCCCGATAACGAATTGAAGCGCAAGGCAGGCGACCGTGAATACGAGCGTATTGTAGAGCGCCGTCTTGATCGTCCCTTCGCGGAACAATTCTTTATAATTGTCCAAGCCGACGAAAGGCTGGCCGCCCTTGGACAAATTCATGACGTTAACGTCGAATAGACTTAATCGGATGTTGTCGACGATCGGATAGCCGACGAATAGAAGCATGAATGCGAGCGCCGGCAGCACGAACGCATACCCGGCCCATCGTTCCTTCACTTTAGTCATGATGCCACCACCTTAATAAAAATGGAGTACATGGAATCAACACATGTACTCCCTTCTTTGCCTCGATTATTTACTTGTTTGCCATGATCGCGTCGATCTTCGTTTGCGCTTCGGCGGCGGCTTGTTCAGGAGCCACGCCTAACGTCAACGACTTGCTGAGCGCTTCGGAAATCGCGTTCGAAATTTCCGGCCATTTCGGATGCGGACCGCGAGGCTGCGCGTTCGCCATGTTTTCCGCGAACACTTTAAGCTGCGGGTTGTTCGACCAATAAGCATCGCTAGCGACGTCTTTACGAGCCGGGAAGTAACCGAAATCTTGCGCGAATTTCTTGTTCACGTCCGGGGAGGCGACGTACTTGATGAATTCGACCGCTTCCTTCACGTTGTCGCCAGCGACGACGCCCAGGTTCTCGCCGCCGAGCACGGAAGCGAACTGTTTATCCTTAGGTACGAACGCCAGTCCGAACTTCAGGTCTGGTGCCGTTTTCGCGAGCTCAGGCAATTGCCATGGCCCATTGACCATCATCGCCAGCTTGCCTGCCGCGAATTGCTTCATCACGTCGGACTGCGTCCAGTTGATGACTTCCTTGCTCATGGAGCCGTCTTTGATCAGATCGGCCAAGATGCCGTAAGCTTTTGCTCCATCGCCAGCGACTTTATCGAAATTAGCACCGGTCGAGAGAAGCCAAGGCAAGAATTGGAACGTGCCTTCTTCGTTTTGCGGAGCGCTGATGCCGAGTCCCTTGACGCCGTCTTTGGTCAGCTTCTTCGCGACGTCGCGAAGCTCATCCCAAGTTTGCGGAGGCGTTACGCCTGCATCGGCAAGCATCTTCTCGTTGTAGTAGAGCGCAAGGTTGTTGCTGCCGAGCGGGATGCCGTATTGCTTGCCGTCGTAAGAAGCGGATTTCCACGGCCCTTCGAAAAATTGATCTTTGTCCGTCCAGTCCGCGATCTGATCCGTAATGTCCGCGAACAATCCCATCGCGGCGTAAGCGGCATGATCGGGGTTATCGATGATAACGATGTCCGGCAAGTCCGCGGCGGCCAAGCCTACCGACAAACGTTTTTTGAAGTCCGCGAACGGAATGTACACCGGCTCGACTTCGATATTCGGGTTTTTCGCGGTAAAGCCGTCCGTTAGGCCCTTGATGATGTCGAATTGCGATTTGCCCTCGAAGTAGAACCAGAGCGTCAGCTTCTTCTTCTCTTGCGCGGCATCGCCGCTCGCTGCCGTCGTCTCGCTCGGCGATGCGGCAGGCGATGCGACGCTGTCGCTTGCGTTGCTCGCTTTGTTGCCGTTATCGTTGTTCGACCCGCATCCGGCCAGCGCCAGCATCGCGACCAACAGGACTGCCAACACCCATAAACTCGTTCGTTTCACTGTGGTGCCCCCTTGAGGTTTGTTTAGTACGACTTCAGTTTATTGGAATGTAAGCGTTTCAGAAATTTGAAATAGCTAATAAAGGTGGACATATCTAAGCTTGGTTTGCGACGCGCGGACGATAAGCGTTATGCGGTGCCGCTAACGTCCTCGCTACCCTGTCACGTTCAGCTTCTGGTATTCGGCGGGCGTAAGCCCGGTCATCTCCTTGAATACGCGTGAGAAATATTTGGGATCGGGATAGCCGACCATTCGTGCGATCTCGAACATCCGCAGCTCGGGGTTGCGAAGCAGCGTCTTTGCTTTGCGGATGCGGTAATCTTTGACGTACGCCGAGAAATTGCTTTTCACTTCCTTGGTGAACAACCCGCTCAAATACTCTGGCGTAATGTGCAACAGCGACGCGATTTCCTCCAAAGTAATGCCGTCTTGGTACCTATCGTGGATAAGTCGTACCGTTTTTTGCACAATGAGGCTATAGGGCGCGGACAGGGACGCTTGTCCGATGTCGGCGATTTGATTCGAGATAACGGAGAACGCTTCGGCAAGCTCGGCGCGCGTCTGCGTCGCCATGATCGGATTCAGCCATACTTGCTGGTAGTGGAAAACCCACTCTTCGCCATACAGCTCCCCGATCGTCTGCAAGACGGACGTGACGAGCCGTACCGATACGTCGATCGTATGCCGAGGCTCGAACCGGCCCGTAAAGCAGGTTCGCAGCCAATCTTCGAATAACCGCTTCGCTTCCGCCGGCTTGCGTTCGGTAATCGCGATCTTCAGCTTGCTTTCCAGCGTATGCGGAAAAGGCAACGGCTCGCACGCATGGGCTTTGACCGCCGCTTCCGTCAGTACTAGCTTGGATCCGTCGATGACGATAAACCAGCTGCGCAACGCCCGAAGCGCGTCGAAGCCTTCCTTCAGTCCGGAAAGATCCGCGACGTCCGAGCAGCTGATGACCGCCTCGCGCCAGACGAATCTCGCCGCAGGAAGTAACTCTCGCTGCGCGTAACCCGCAAAATCCGCTCCCGAATCCGCCAGCTGCACGATCGCCACGAGCGTCTGCTCCTGCGGCACGGCGAAGACGACATATCGTCCGACGCGGCTTAGCCACTCCCCAAGGCGCTTTTGCATGACGGCGGCATTCGCCTCGTAGCCGTCGCCCAAATAAACGCACGCCAAATGCAGCGGAGCGGACTCAAACAAAGAAGCCGCCTGCTCCGCAAGCGTCGGCAACAGCGCGGGATCGATAGCGTCCTGCTGCGCTACGAGTCGCGATAGCAGGTGCTCCAGCCGCGCGGACGCGTCGCCTCCGGGAATGCCGGCGATCTGCTGCAAGGCCAGATCCTGCTTCGCCTTTTCTAATGTCGCCCTCAGGTCTCCCGCGGTGATCGGTTTCTCCAAAAACTCGAACACGCCTAGCTGCAACGCTTTTTTCGCGTATTCGTACTCCGAGAAGCCCGTCAGGATAACCGTCTTATGGCGGTGTCCTTTCGACTTCAGCGCTTCCAGCATTTCGATTCCGCTCAGCTGCGGCATCTTGATGTCCGCGAATACGAGATCCGGCCGCGTCCGCTCGATGAGCCGCATGCCGTCTTCCCCGTTGTCCGCCTCTCCGACGACTTCGTAAGATTCCGAAAGCTTGCGGATTAAGTTGATGATGCCGATTCTCGTGTTATCTTCGTCCTCGATGACGACGATTCTCATGATGCCAGCTCCCCTTCGCGAATCATTGGCACGATAATGCGTACGGTCGTTCCTTGTCCCGGCCGGCTATGAATATGGCATGAGGCGGCGTCCCCGTAATACATCCGAAGTCGGTCTATGACGTTGCGGATGCCGATGCCCGTACCGCCTCCGGCACCTCCGTCCGCGACGCTTCCGGCTTGTAGTCCGGCCAGCTTAGCCTCGTCCATGCCGTTGCCGTTGTCTTCGATCGTAATCTCGATCGCGCGTTCGTGCTCCGTCAGCATCCTTATGCCGATGTGCAGCCTGCCCCCTTGCTTCACGCCGGAGAAGCCGTGGATGATCGCGTTCTCGATGAACGGCTGCAAGATTAGCTTAGGCATAACGCAATCGAGCGCTTGTTCGTCCTTGTCCACCGTGCAGACGAACGAGGAACGGAACCGGTGCAATTGCAAGAACACGTACCGGTCCATCCACTCCAGCTCCTCCCGCACGCTCACCGGCTTGTTGCTGTCCTTGATGCTATATCTGAGAATTTGCGCAAGCCCTTTCAGCATTTCGCTGATCTGGTGCTCGTCTTTTTCGATCGCGAGCCAGTTGATGGAATCTAGCGAATTGTATAGAAAATGCGGATTGATCTGCGCTTCGAGCGCGCGGATTTCGGCTTCTTTGCGTTTCTCGCCCGTATCCTTAACTTCCGCCATCAGGTCGTTCACCGTAGTCATCATTTTATTGAAATTGAACGCGATCGCCGATATTTCGTCCTTGGACGCATGTTCGACTTGCACCGTCAGCGCGCCCTGGCTGGCGATTCGCATCGCCTTGACGACTTTGCGAATCGACGCGGACAGCTTGCCGGAGAAGTAATAGATTAAAATAGCCGCCAATACGAGCGCGGCGATTCCGACGATGATCGTGAGCCGGCGCATCGTGTACATTTCGCTGAACAGCTCGTTCTGATCGATCAAGTTATAGATCGTCATCCCGCTGCGCGGGTTCACGAACGTATTGCTGATCGTCGTTCCGGAGCGGATATCGGCGACGTTCTTGCCGATGCTGCTCTTGTCGGGAGATGAAATGATCAATCCGTTCGCGTCCGTAAGGAAGTTACGGTTATCGATTCGTGCCGCGATTCCGTCTTCGGGCTCGTTCAGATTGATTGCCTTCGCCAGCACCGACTCGTAGACGGTAATAACGACGACGCCGATTCCGTCCAGGCTGGCCGCGTTCAAGTCCGTCAGCTTTCTCGCCAAGTGGAAACCGTACTGTTCGCTCTCCCTGAGCGAGTCGATTTTCTCCGGGACGGTAATGATGCTTCCGGAAGGATGAGCGTCGGCCATCTTGTATAGCGGAAGACCGGTTAAATTCGGAGTACCCGACCAGAGATTGTCGTACGGCGACCCCGTCTGTTGATCGTAGCAGACGAGCGCGCCGCTCTTCGTGAAAATCGCGACGCTGCGGATCCCGTATTTGGCATAGGAGTAGGAGGATAACATATTGATCAGCTTTCGTTTGCTTAGCTCGACGTCTTCGCCCGGCACGTTAACTTCTTTCACTAGCCTGATCACGTCGTCGTTCGTAATGATTTGGAACAATAGATCGTCGTAGGCGAGCAGGGAAGTATCCAGGTTTTTGGACGTCTGAAGCAGATTGGCATGCACGAGCACGTCGATCTTGCGTTTCATCGCGTCCGAGGACACGTAATACGACACCATCTGCACGACAAGCACCGGCAACAGACTGACGAGCATGAACGATACGATAAGCTTATTGCGATAACTGAAGCGCCATTTTGCCCGCATCCGGCGTACCTCCCGTGCTGCGCGATTGCCCTCGTTGCCTTGATGGTGTCCCGCGCGCCTTTTTCTGTTCCTCATCGTAGAGGATAGCGACTGGAAATGTAAAGGCTTTAACGCAAAATAAAAAACAGCCTCCGAGTCACGATTAATGACTCGGAGGCTGCGCTTGCTAGCTAAGCCCGATCGGTTGTTCCGCGAAAGAACGGTGTTCCGATAGCGCCTCGTTCGTCGCGCGGATCGTCGCTTCGAGTTCATTGTCCGCTTGCGAGAGAAGCTCGCTAAGTCTCTCCGGAGTTCCGCACTGCGCGGCGGCTTGCACTTCCGCCATCGTCGCCGCCAAAGCAATCGCGCCGATATTGGAAGCTAAGCGTTTGAGCGAATGAGCGTGCAAGACCGCGCTATCGTAGTCTCCAGTGGCAATCGCTTCGCGAACGTTCGAGACATCTCGCGCGTGAACGTCCACGAACATTTTCAGGATCCGTACGTACAATTGCCCGTTGCCTCCCAACCGCTTCAACGCGCCTTCCCGATCCAGCCTCCCGCTACCCTGTTCGGGTTGAACGCTCAACGACCGGATTGCGGTCGTATCCGGCGTTGCCGTCTTCCGGACGAATCGTTGAAGCATATTGTACAACTCGATCGGATCGAAAGGCTTCGTAATATAGGCGTTCATTCCTACCGCGAGCACTTGCTCTTCAACGCCCTTCATCGCGTCCGCCGTCATCGCGATAATCGGTACTTCTTTCCCTTCTTCCAGCTGTCGTATGCACCTCGTCGCTTCGTATCCGTCCATGACCGGCATTTGCAAATCCATCAATATCGCGTCGTAACGCGATCGGCTCGCGAGCGAGACCGCCTCGCTCCCATCGCGCGCGACATCGACGCGGGCGACGACTTCCCTGAGCAGCTCTTGGGCGACGATCTGATTAATTTCGTTATCTTCGACAAGAAGCACTACGGCTTCCTTAAGCGCGGTATATTGCAGCGGGCGGTTCGCTGAATCGCTTGGCGCGCTCGGCTTGTACGCGGGTTGCAACGCGACCAGCTCGACGATTTCGTTATAGAGCTGCGATTGGCTGATCGGATACAGAACAGCCTTGGCGATATGGGGCGATTGCGTTGCCGCCTGCAATTCCGTCTCGTGATACGCGCTAATGACCATGACGATGGGCTGTCCGGGAGATTTGAACTTACCGATTTTGTGGGCGAATCGCAGGGGATCGTCGCCCTGCAGCTTCCAATCCAACAACACGATCACGTAAGGACCCGTTCGTTCCAGCATGTCCATGGCGTCGGCCGCATCGGCAGCGACGTTCACGCTGCACTTGAGTTGTTCCAGCTGCCGGCGGAGCACCCATTGCATTTCGAAATCCGCGCACACGAACAGCACGCGCACGACCCGCGTATCCTGCTCGTATTCATGCGAAGCTTCGGACTTGCCGACTGGCGTCATAGGTACCGAGATCGTAAAAGTGCTTCCTCTGCCCAATTCGCTTTCGACGCCGATCGTTCCGCCCATCATCTCGACGAATTTTTGGCTGATCACGAGTCCAAGTCCCGTTCCCCCGTATTTACGCGTCGTTGTCATATCCGCCTGCGTGAATTCATGGAATAACCGATCTATCTGATCCGCCGACATTCCGATCCCCGTATCGCGTATGGAGAATGTGATGCTCGCCTGCGATTGCCGTTGCGATTCAAGGCCGACGGAAATCGCCAATTCACCCTCGGAGGTGAACTTCACCGCGTTATTCATTACGTTAAGCAGCACTTGCTGTAACCGGATAGGGTCGCCTACGAGCATCTGCGGTACTTCGTGATGAATGGAGAAGCGGAATTTCAACCCCTTCTCGTAAGCCTTGAAGCTTACGAGATTCGATAGATTATGCAGCACTTCGTAAAGATCGAACTCAATTTGCTCCAGTTGAACTTTCCCCGCTTCGATCTTCGAGAAGTCGAGCACGTCGTTAACGATCGCCAGCAGGCTCTTTGCAGCCGTAATCGACTTATCCGCGTAGTCTCGTTGCCTTTCGTCCAAATTAGTATGTTGTAAAATATAGTTAAGCCCGATGATCGCGTTAATCGGAGTACGAATCTCATGGCTCATTTGAGCGAGAAACCGGCTCTTTGCCATATTCGACTCGTCGGCTTCCTTGCGCTTCTTGACATCGGAAATGTCTACTCCAGTACCGACGACGTCCGATACGGTTCCGTCTTGCAAGACGGGATGAAGCGTAACGAGAAGCGTCATGTCCAAAAGCTGCATTTCGTAGGAGAACTGTTCGCCTTGCCAGGCGCGCTCGTAATGCTCGGTGAGCAATTTCTTATAATTTTCGCTGAATAGAGTAACTTCCTCGAGAGACTTGCCGATGAAGTCGGAAGGCTCTGCGCCCATCCGCTTTAGAAATTGCCCTTCGATTAGCGTGTAATAAAATTTGCCCTGTCTCTTCTGAAAGCGGAACGTATATCCCGGTTGCATCCTCAGCAGGTAGATCATTTCTTGCTCTGCTTGATCGATCAACTTCTTGCTGTCATGGTTCTTGATCAGATAGTACAACAGCCCCGCGATAAGCACGGAGTAGCCTGCCTGATACATAATGTAGTTTTTTGCCAAGTCGATGGGGATTTGTCCGGCAAGCCACAAGCCGAAATAGTAGTAGTTCAAGAGGAATAGCGTGCCTGCGACCCACTTCGCCGAGAAACGCTTGATCCGCGAGAAAATAATTCCCGTACCCAGTGCCGCCGTAACGCCGATCGCCATCTGAACCGCGTCAAGAGAGCCTTCCTTAAACCACCGTGCGACATAGACGACGAATAGCTCGAATAGCGCTCCGACCGGTCCGCCAAAAAACGCGGCCAGTATCAAGGCGGGACCTCGCATATTTAGATGCGTATGAGCATTGACATTAATACTAAAGAATAACAAGATAACGCCCAGCATGCCGAACGTCGCGCCGGCACTCAGCCTGAACATAAGCGAGCGAGGAGATTGCTGATATTTCCTAATGAACCACGACGAGACGAGGAATAGGTACACGCTCAATATCGCGAAGTTGAGCATTAGTTCTTTGAGCAAGACCATCACCGCCTTCAGCAGCCTTTTCTTACTAATTTACAGCATAACGGGATAATCTGGATAGCACATTTTGTCGAAAACTAGTAAAAAAGAACGTAAAAAGAGGGTGCTGAGGATGCTTAATCGCCATTGCCGATCGCCAAGGAAGCCGCGAAGCTATGGCAGGAATCGGAGCCCGGCGCCGAATACGAGGTCGTCCTAGGCGCGGGTCGCTGCGCGAACGCGGACATGCCCGTTGCGTTCAACGACGTTGCGGCGAAATTCATCAGCCGATAAGCGCGTGCGGAAAATTTCCTCTCTATGGTAGTAGTCAAATAACTGTATATGATATATACTGTTTATATAATATACAATTAGGAGGACTACCGACTATGCTGAAAAACTTAGCGATCGAAACGGTTGGTTTACGCAAACGTTACGGCTCCAATACCGTGCTTGACGGCATCGATCTCGCCGTGCCGGCCGGCACCGTATTCGCGTTGCTTGGGCCGAACGGCGCCGGCAAGACGACGCTCATTCACATTCTCTCGACATTAACGGCCGCGGATGAGGGTACGGTTCAAGTAAATGGATATAATCTTGCTGCTGATCCGAACGGCGTCAGAAGCTCGATCAGCCTTACCGGTCAATTCGCTGCCGTGGACGGATCGCTTACGGGCAAAGAAAACTTGCGCATGCTTTGCAGGCTATGCGGGTTGACCGCAGCGCAATCGCGCGCCCGCGCGGACGAATTGCTGGCGGCATTCGACCTGACGGCCTCGGCGAACAAATACGTCAGGACGTATTCGGGGGGCATGCAGAGACGGCTGGATCTAGCCCTCAGCCTCGTCACGCCGCGGCCGGTGCTGTTCTTGGACGAACCGACGACGGGTCTCGACGCCGTGAGCAGACGCGCCCTTTGGTCGATTATCGAGCAGCTTCGCCTGCAAGGCATCACGATCTTATTAACGACGCAATACTTGGAGGAAGCGGATGAGCTCGCCGATCAGATCGCCGTACTGGCGGATGGCCGGATCGTTGCGACCGGCACGGCCGAAGCGCTTAAGTCTCGCGTCGGCGGCGAAGTTATCGAGCTTCGCGACGAGAGCGACGACGTTCTTCATGCAATCGCGACGGACGGGACGATCGTCGACGTCAACCGCGCTTTGCATGAGGCGTTGACGATGCGCGGCATGCCGGCTAACGCGAAAGTAAGCATTCGCAAGCCGAGCATGGAAGACGTATTCCTCGCGCTGACGAACAAAGCAACGGAGGTGGCTGTATGAACGCACCGTCGGCTACTTCGCAGCCCGTTCAAAAATTCGCGTCGTTCGGCGTCACCAACGCCGTCTTCATTGTCCGCAGCTTAAGGCTAAGCCTTCGCAATACGGAAGCGCTCATCATGGCGATCGTGCTTCCGGTCATGCTCATGCTTCTTTTCACCTACGTCATGGGCGGCGCGATCGACCCTAGCGGCAACTTTGTCGATTACGTCGTGCCGGGAATTATTCTGCTATGCGCGGGCTTCGGCTCCTCGAGCACCGCGGTCGACGTAGCGCAAGACATGTCGAACGGCATTATCGACCGGTTCCGTACGATGCCGATCAGCAGCATTAGCGTAGTGATGGGGCACGTTGTCGCCGGCGTAGCCCGTAACTTGCTGGCTACGGGCGTCGTCATTAGCGTCGCGTTTGCGGTCGGCTTCCGCCCCACGGCCTCCGCTTGGGAATGGCTTGGCGCGATCGGCGTCGTCGCGTTGTTCATCTTGGCGTTCACCTGGCTGTTCGCCGCGATCGGACTCGTGACTAGCAGCCCAGCCGCTGCTAGCGCCTACGGCTTCGCTCTGCTATTCCTTCCCTACTTGTCGAGCGCTTTCGTACCGACGTCCACGATGCCGAGCTGGCTGCAAGGGGTCGCGAACCATCAGCCGATTACGCCGATCATCGAGACGATAAGAGGACTGCTCACCGGAAACGCGCAACAGAACGCTTGGGTTGCCATAGGCTGGTGCTTGGCCATCCTATCCGTCGCCGTCGCATGGAGCCTGTTTGCCTTCCGCCGCAAAACCGGCCGCCGTTAATCGGCGAGTATGGCTATAAGCCCAAAAAAAGTCCGCGCATCGCTGCATACTCGCAGCCTGCGCGGACTTTTGCGTCTTAACCGATTTTGCCCTTGCTCTCCAAGTAGACGGCTATTCCGTCCAATATTCGCTCCAAGCCGAAGTCGAAATCGTTGCCGATCGGATTGTCTTGCTCGCGTTCTCCCGTATAGACGCCCGAAGCGATCACCGGATACAGATCCGGATAACGTTCCGGCGTGACAAGCTGCCTGAGCGCCGGACCGAAGCTCATTCCGCTGAAGCTTTCCGCCGATGCGCCGGCTTCAATCGCCCGCATCATATCCCGATGGATGATGCCGCAAGACCGCGCGTAGGAGCTGATCAGGAGCAGAAACGACATTTTCTCGAAGTCGTTAATCGGAAAATCCCGCATCGAGCGCATCACCCAATCGATATATCGAAGCGTGTTCGGCGCGATCGGAATGCCGCTAATCGGAATGTCGCCGTACCAGGGGTGCTGCTCGAACACTTCGATGCACGCCCGCACGTACCCTCGCATATCCTCGCGCCAATTTCCGTCGGTACGCTCCGGGGGAATATTCCTGTCGCATACCGCGTCTTGCATCAGAAGGAGAAGCTCTTCTTTGCTTGTCACGTATCTATATAGGGACATCGTCGTAAAGCCGAGCGAGCTTGCGACCCGGTTCATCGATACGGCGGCTAGCCCGTCCCGGTCCGCGAGCTCGATGGCTGCTTCAACAATCTTCGCGATGCTTAGCTCGCCCTTCGGTCCCCTCCGCGATTGCTTGACGATTCCCCAGCTCAGCTTCGCGCCGTTCGGCAAACGATTCAGCGCTTCTTCATCTAATAAGTTGTCGTCGTTATGCAAATCCGTCATAGCGTTCTCCCTCGAAGCCGGCATTCTTTCTCGCACGATTGCCGCAATAAGTGTATATGTAATAAACAGTATATCATAACGAACGGCGGGATAACCCGGCTAAGATTTGCGCATAAACGCCGTCTCGGTCGCGTTTGCAAAACATCTAAACATTATAGGTATTATTCCTAACTTTATTGGGGTTCCTTAAAGTAGCTTGTTTGATAAAATAGTGGGGCAATGCATGGCACTTCGTAAGGGCACTTACTAAGGAGGAATAAAGTTGGCAGACGCGACCAAACGCAACGAACCGATAGTTAAGCACATCTATACCGCGGATCCATCCGCTCACGTATTTGAAGGTAAAATTTATATTTACCCTTCCCACGACCTCGATCACGAGCAAGTTTCGAACGATAACGGCGACCAATACGATATGGAAGATTACCACGTCCTTTCCATGGAAGACGAAGGCGCGCCTTGCGTCGACCACGGCGAAGCGCTTCACTTGCGCGATATTCCTTGGGCGAGCCAGCAACTGTGGGCTCCGGACGCCGCTTACAAGAACAACACGTACTATTTGTTTTTCCCTGCCAGGGACAAAGACGGCATTTTCCGCATCGGCGTCGCCACTAGCGCTTCCCCTGCCGGACCGTTCGATCCGCAGCCTGATTACATTCCGGGCAGCTTCAGCATCGATCCGGCCGTGTTCGTCGACGACGACGGCAGATCGTACATGTACTTCGGCGGGCTGTGGGGCGGACAATTGGAAAAATGGCAAACCGGCACGTTCAATCCCGACGCTAAAGGACCTTCCGGCAACGAGCCGTCGTTAGGACCAAGAGTCGCCGAGTTGAACGACGATATGCTAACGTTCAAGGAAACTCCGTTCGAAATCTCTATCGTGGACGGCAACGGCGATCCGATTCCGGCAGGCGACGAAGAGCGCAGATACTTCGAAGGCCCTTGGGTTCACAAGTACAACGGCTATTACTATTTGTCGTACTCCACCGGTTCGACGCACAAGCTCGTGTACGCGATCAGCAAAAACCCGCAAGGCCCGTACGTATACCAAGGTACGATTTTGACCCCGGTCATCGGATGGACGACTCACCACTCTATCGTTCAATTCAAGGACAAGTGGTATTTGTTCTATCATGACAGCTCGTTATCCGGAGGCGCGGACAACAAGCGCTCCGTGAAATATACGGAGCTTAAGTATAACGAGGACGGCACCATTCAGACGATCGATCCTTACAACAACTAAAAATTTTGAAGCAAACAAGCCCCCGCCGCTAAACCGGCGGGGGCTTGTTTAATGGGCGAAACGTTATTAGCCGCTCCCTACTCGTCCAGCGCGTCCCAATCGACCTCAAGCGGCTTGATCTCTACTTTGTTAGCTTCCGATTAGAACGCCTTAGTCCATTCGGGCTGCGCCGGCAGCTTATCGGAAGGCTCTTTCATTTCCAAATAAGTGCCGTAATCCTCTTCGACTTTATGAAGACCGTTCAACTTTCCGCCAATAACGCGAATCCGAAGTCGAGCCAATAATAAATCGCGATTCGTTCCCCTTGATCGGCCATCCGCTCGATAAACATCAACTCGTCTCCGGGAATAGACAGCAAATTGCCGGCGTAGTTTTTGGCTTGCTCGTCGAAATGGGTCGTTTTGTTGACCGCGATTATGATTTCGTTCCGCCGATCCCCGTCAACGTCCGCGACTTCTATTTTCCACGGCTTCAAATCTTTAAAATCGTTCTCGTAAACTCGCTGCCGGCGTCCGTCTTGCTCTACCCGTTCTACGACTAACCGGTCTCCGTACGCATCCATTCCCTTCTCGTTCACCAACGCATAACGAAGACCGTCCGCTTCATATTCGTCGACGGTAACCGGTTCGTTCCGCGTTTGCGCAAAGAAGTCACCGTAACCGTACGCATATGCCGTAATCCCTATCGTTAGCCCGCCGTACAGCATGACTCGATTGAAGCGCCAGCTTATCTTGATCATCCCAACACCTTTTCCGCCGACCGAATTCACGTCTCTCAAATAAAAAAACCAGCGACATTACCGTCGTTGGTAAAGCGGCTTCATGGAGTATAATGAGTGCATGACATAATGACAGGCTATGACACCTAGGAGATCCTTCATGAACAAACCCGCAATCCTTCAACTGACGACGGCGATGGCGATTTTCGGCTCCGTCGGCTTTTTCTCGCAGCACTCCGGACTGCCGGCGATCGAGCTTGTCTTCGTCCGTTGCGTCTGCGCCGTACTATTCCTATTCTCCGCTTGGATCGTAACGGGGAGCTTCAAGAAAGAGCGATGGCGAGCCAAAGAGACGATGCTGATCGCGGCGTGCGGGGTTACGAACTTATTGAATTGGGTGTTTCTATTCCAATCGTTCAGAATGATTTCCGTGACGATCGCGATCTCGCTGTATCATCTTGCGCCTATCATCGTGTTGATCGCCGGCAGCTTTTTGTTTCGGGATAAATTAAGCTTCGCTTCGATCGCGGGCATTACGGGATGCTTCGTCGGAACGATACTCATTATGGGAACGGACGGGTTTCGCACGGCTTCGCCGGACTGGGAGGGCATGCTGTACGGCGTTATCGCCGCCTTCTTCTATGCCGCGACAATGCTGTTAGGCAAAAGCATCCGGCATGCTAGCGTATACGCGACGACGCTGTTGCAGATGGTGATCGGGGCTTTGCTGTTACTGCCTTTCGTTCATTTCGGGGCTTACGCAAGCTTGAACTCGGAACAATGGACATACGCCATCGTCACCGGCATTCTCCATACCGGAATCGTGTACCTGCTGTTCTTCCACAGCATTCGGCACTTGCCGTCGACCGCCGTCTCGCTGCTCGTGTTCGTAGATCCGGCGGTCGCCATCCTTCTCGATATCGTCGTTACGGGGTTCCTTCCGAACGGACTGCAGCTAGCGGGAATCGTATTGCTGTTCGGAAGCTTGTTCGCGGCTTTGGCTACTCCGGTGCTCAGGAAGAAGGGGTGACGGAGCGATAATTGATAGAACCATCTCGCCAGTCAGCGTTATTCGGGCTATAATAACGTCATCGAGACGAAGAACGTCCCGCTCCTGTTTCTTATGGGAGACGGGGCGTTCTATTTTTATGGGGGATTCGGAAAAATGTCATTCGATCAAGCGCACGAAGCATTCATTCAGTCTCATCTGAAGCAGCGTACGGGAGAACGGAGAGGTCGCTTGGAACGCGGACATAGGGATGCGGAGAAATTGTTTTGCGGTAACGTATGGTGGCCGCTGATCGGGCATTACGAAAACTTGCATCCGGAGTACGAAGTGCTCGATTGGCGCGGCTTATCTTATTTTTGCGATTTCGCTTGGCTGACGCCTTCTGTAAAACTGATCATCGAAATTAAGGGCTTCGGACCGCACGTGCGCGACATGGACAGGCAAAAGTATTGCAACGAATTGAACAGAGAAACTTTCTTGACCGCAATGGGATTCCAAGTTGTTTCGTTCGCGTACGATGATGTAGCCCATCGGCCGGAGCTCTGAACCACTTTGTTACGCATGGTGATCAGCCGATATCAGACGCAACTCGCGCATACCGGTCCTGTAACGATGTCGCTCACGGAAAAAGAACTCATTCGCCTTGCCTGCCAGCTAGCCCGACCTCTTCGTCCGATCGATGTAACCTCTCGATTACATGTCAATCATCGTACTGCCGTGCGGGCGCTGCAATCTCTTTGCGCGAAGGGATTATTATCACCGGTTACCGGATCCTCGGGCATAAATGTCGTGAGATACGAGCTCCAGCCCCCTGCCATTAAATACTTGTGAGCAAAAGCTTGCAAAAGTGCATTTATTTTCGCCGCTACCAAAAGCCTGTACTTTTGCATGCTTTGCACGGTTATGCGGTCAGACGATTGTCGCTCGGTGAACACGTTTGGCGATTACGTCTAGCGATTGTGGCTTGGCGATTACGAATCCGAGTTACAACTCGGAAACCTGAAGAACGATTCTCCCTCGGCCGTGCCCGCTCTCACTCAGTCGATGCGCCTGCTGGACTTCGCCGAGAGGAAACACGCGCTGAACGAACGGTTTGACATGGCCCTCGCCGATCAGCTTGGCGATGTCGGCCAAGTCTTGGCTGGTCGCGAGACCCGAAGGGTACACGCGAATGCCGAGCTCTAGTCCTTTGTCTATCGGTGGTTGTCCGGCGATGGTGATGAGGGCTCCGCCTCGTTTAATAACGGACCAAGATCGCTCCAACGTCTCGCCACCGATCGTGTCCAGCACGAAGTCGACGTCTGATGCCGCTTGCTCGAACGGCGTCCGCGTATAATCGATCGCCTCGTCCACGCCGATTGACCGAATGAAATCGAGGTTGCCGGGTCCGGACGTACCGATAACGCGAGCACCTTTCCATTTGGCGAATTGAACCGCGAATAAACCCACTCCCCCCGCCGCGCCATGAATGAGCACGCTATCGCCTGCCTTGACTCCCGCGTTCTCGATCGCCTTCCAAGCGGTCGTCGCGCCGCCGGACAACGACGCCGCTCCTTCAAAGCTAAGCGACGCAGGCTTAAGCGCGATGGATTCGACGGGAGCCGTCGTATATTCCGCATACGTTCCGCCCGCGCTTCTGCCGAAAACCTCTTGTCCTTTGCGGAAAGCGGTAACTCCGGGACCGGTCGCTTCTACGACACCGGCTAACGCGGTTCCCGGTATAACCGGGAATTGGACGGGAAAGCGGAACAACCCTTTGCGGATTTTCCAATCGACGGGCAACACGCCGGCGGCGACGATGCGGATGAGCACCTCTCCGTTTTGCGGAACCGGTCGCGGCATTTGAATCTCACGCATGACTTCCGGTCCGCCGAACTGATCGTATTGGATCGCTTGCATCAGTGGTACATCCATCTCTCTAACGCCTCCTTTTCATTCGGCTTCTTGTCGGTTAGAATAACTTGTAACCACTCATACTGAGTATACACAATAAATGTTCAGATAGTGAGTATACACAACATAATTTCGACCGTCAAGAAAGGACTCGACCCTCCTTATGAAAGATAATGTTTCTTCTCCCTCTTCGATTCCGATGACTGGACACGTCATGGAAAAACTATTTAGCACGTCCCATCGGCTGCACCTGCAATTCGAGACGCTTCTTGCCGCCTATGATTTGCCGGACTCCATTACAGGGCCCAGGTTGCGTTTCCTTGTGACCGTCGAAGCCGCAGGCCAAATCCGAATGGGCGATATGGCGGTCAAATGCGGCATCGCTCCGCGCACCGTCACGCAATTCGTCGACGCGCTCGAGCAAGCCGATCTGCTCGTACGGCTACCCGATCCGGACGACCGCCGAGCGACGCTGCTTGAGCTAACTGAAACCGCGAAGCCTTTGATCTCCAAAGCGAGAAAAGCGATGCAGGAGTCGGCGGAGAAGGTGCTTGCTCCGCTAACCCCGGAGAAGCTCACCGAGCTGTTCGAAATATTGAATAGGCTGACCGAGCCGCGCCAATCCTAGCCATCCGCAAACAAAAAACACGCCGAACCGGCGTATTTAGTTTTCTATTTAGGATGGGTGCGGAAGATTAAGCTGCCACGAAACGCCGAACTTATCGGCAATCCAACCGAATTTACGGCTGAAGCCATAATCGCCGAGCGCCATCATGACGCCTCCTCCTGCGGATAGCTGCTCGTAAAGACGCGTGAGCTCTTCCTCCGTTTCGCAATCGATGAACAAAGAGAACGAGGGAGTAAACGTAAACGCATGCTTGATGTTGCTGTCGATGCACATATACTCCTGCCCTTTTAAAGTGAAGGTCGCCCGCATAACGCTCCCTTCCGCGCCCGGTCCATTCGCCCCGTAACGAGTTATGCTCGTAATCTCCGAACCCTCGATCAAAGACGTGTACAGCTTCATCGCTTCTTCCGCGTTGTTTTCCTGGAACATAAGGAACGGCGTAACCTTGTGCATGGCGATTGCTCCTCTTCATTGATTTTCTTGAAAGCTTGTACCCTGATTATATACGAAAAGCAGCCTTGAAGGCTGCTTTTCCGACCTATAGCGGCCACAGTTTAAGGTGCGAACGTCTCCAGCGGCACGCTCAAAATGTTAATTTTGGTGCCGTCCTTCGCGCTGTATTCGAACAATTCGAGCATTAACGTGCCGTTGCTGGGGATATGCTTAGCTGGTATGACGATATTGAGCTGGAACGGCGACCAAGCTGGCGCGCCCTCGTCCAGCTGTACGTTCTGCTCCAGCAAATAGTTATGCCCATCCTCGACCGCGTAACTCATGACGGCTTCGAATACTCGGCCTTCGCCAGTTACGGTGTAATGACCGCCTTGCCCGCTTACTTTGATGTTGCGATAAGCATTGTTCTGAACCGACGAGCCGTCGCCGCGAATTTCCACCTTCTTGAGCGCCGCGCTCCACTCTACCGATGCCCCGAGCAAATCGCCGACTGCCCGAAGCGGAACATAGGTGCTTCCTTTGTAATTCAGAATAGGCAACTGCGCATTCGCATACTTCAAACCGTTCACTTCGATCGGATAATCCGCTTCCGTCAACGTATACGTCTTTTTCTTCACCGTCGCGGCCATCGTAGGCATGGCCAACATGAGCGCGCACCCCGCAAGCAGTCCGATCGTGAAACCTTTGATATTGTTCACGCTGCTTCACCTCTCCGGCATTAAGCCATAATGGGCTCACTAACATTGTATGCACTTGGGAAAATAACAAACCACGCCGGGACGGCGTGGTTTGGTTGTAGTTGGAGAGTGGCCTTACTGCAGCCATGTATCCGCGGCGTCCTTGTTTTTCTTCGCGGATTTGTGCTTCTTGATCAATTTCGGCAAGTGCTTGATCCCGCGAACCATGGCGCCTTTACACATCGGACATTCCGGAGTAGATGATTCCGCGAGCTCCTCCCGGATCCATACCTTGCACTCTTGATCTCGGCAGCGCCAGATCGGAACCGGCGTCATCTCGGGTTTGGCGACTTCCGACTGCATGCGTGATCCACCTCCGCTGAAGTAAGATTCCCGCATCAGGCCGCTTCCATTCGTTCACTGCTCGTCTTCCGTAAACCGGAAGTCTGATAAGCTGAACTTACCATCCATATACCTCACATTCGCGTACAGGTTTCCGAAAAACACCGGAGAGACGAAGTTAGCGCACGTGTATCCAACTCCGAAATTCGCTATCATTGTCCCGTTCTCCGTAGAAAACCTGACGATGTTACCTAATACCAAGTTTTCGTTGATCGACCCGAATTCGCTTAACGAATAATCAGGCAAGCTTACGGGGTAAACTTCCGAACCGACCGTTAGTTCGCCGCTCGCTTTATCGCCGTCGGGTATTACTTTAAACTGGACTGCCTGATCGACTTGGTCTAAATAATCGGTTTCTTTTAATTCATTATCTCGGTAAGGAGCCTCCTCCTTACCGATTTCAAGCATATGCAGCTGCTCGACGGAATATCCCGTACCCGAACCTACGTACAGGACGATCGATAATTCGTCTTTCCCGTCGCCATCGTAATCATGGACTTTCATCACTGGCGGGATTTGCCTCGGCGTCATATAGACCCAGTCGAAGGCTTGCACATTGTCAGAATAATAATCGCGATACGCCCGGCTTTCGATCTACTTGCACGAACCACGCTTGATCCCTCTCTCCGCTGCGTTCATAACTTATCATTTGACGATTGGAGTCGAGTAAAGTTGCAATCGCTCTAGAGCATCACGGTCATAATAATCCCATCGACATTGTTGCCCGAAATCTCGTAGCGATGATCCTTCGGCACCCGAATCGTCGTCTTACTGTTAATAGGAACATAAGCAATCTTGTAACGTTTGCCGTCCATCACGTAGCGAAAATGCCAAGGCTCGTACTGAATGCCCGTTATCGCGGTTTTGTCCTTCGGATAGCGCAAAATAAAGCCGTATTTCGAGGCGTGCTTTTTCAACCACTTTCCCTCGGGAGCCTTGGTCATGTAATCGTCGGCTCCGATAACGAGTCCCGTGATTTTATCGAGATCCGAAGCTTTGGCGCTTACGAAAATGATCGGCATCCGGTGCTGCTCCCGAATTTGTCGGGTCACTTCAAGGCCATCAAGCTTAGGCATCATAATGTCCAAAATAGCCAAATCGATCTGCTGGGTCTGAATGGCCCGGAGCGCCTCGGCCCCGTCTGCCGCAACAATCGGATAGTAACCTTCCTTCTCCAAGTGCATCGCTATCAGATCCGCGATTTCCGCTTCGTCGTCCGCGATCAAGATGTTCATACGTTTCATGCTAATCCAACTCCCGTAACCTGTTCGACTCTATTCGTCCGCAAGCAGCGACTTGATCTCTTCGTTCCCGACCGCCCCGAAATTAAACGCCAAAGACTTCCGCGCGAACACGAATCGGTATGAAGTCCCATCCGTCAAATGAATCCTGAAAAACTTCACGTCCTCGTTGCCGCCTAATGCAAGCGTGGCAGGGTCAACGTAATCGAGCATTAGCACCTGATTTACGAATGCCTCGGCTTTCGCAGGATCGACTTCCCGTATGAAGCTTCCATCCTCCGTGCTCTCTTCGGTGATGGAACCGACTTTGCCGGCGATATCGAGCACGTCTTGGACGTTCTTCGCGTTCGGATTGTCGTTCGATTGATAGATTCGCCCGCCCGCGATCAGTCGAAAATAGGGTTTGTATCCCTTCATCTCGTAGATGATCGTTCCGATCGGCAGGAAAGCGGCGTCTCCGTTCGCCGGCTGGTGCCCGGGACAAGCTTGAGTTTGCATCGTGAAGCCCACCTCGCCGACCGGAGCGCCGGTAAGCGCGTCTACATCGACTTTATCGCCGTCCATCGGTTCGCTATAGAACATGATGTCGTTGAATTTCAGAAAATCGATATAGTCGATTATGACGCCGGACATGCAATCGTACGATACTGTACTGCTTGCCGCGACCGTGGAAGCCGTGGGTCCCGCGGATGCCTGTTGTTCCTTGGCCCCGCACCCGACTAGAACTATCCCTATTATGGCCGCCATGCCGATTAGCCCGACCCGCTTATTCATGACAATCACCTCGTCTTGTTAGACGCGGCGCGGAACCGATTGGTTTCACCAACCGAGATTAAGATGCTTGATTTCGTTGTCCCACAGCTCCTGAAGCTTGCGCACGTGTTCTTCCGGCATCGGACGATCGCCTGCAGCGGCGTTCTCGATCAATTGAGCGGTGTTCCGAACGCCCGGAATGACCGTGGAAACTTCGGGATACGCCAAAATGAACCGCAGTGCGGCCATCGTCATCGTCGTCTCGGCGTCCGTGACGAACTTAATCCGCTCGACAAGCTCGCCGCGCTTGCGAATGACATCGGGGGACCAGCGTTTGCGCACGCCCTCGAACGTACTCTCCGCGTTATATTTGCCGGAGAGCCAGCCGGAATCGAGCGGGATTTTGACGATGAGGGCGATGTTCCGCTCGGCTGCGCGCTTGAAGGCGGTTGCCGTCTCTTGATAGAAGACGTTGAACATCGTTTCGATCGTTCCTACGTTCGTTTTCTCAATGAGCTCAAGCATTTCTTTGCTCGAGTCGACCGATGCCCCGTACGAAATGATTTTCCCCTCTTGCCTCAATGCCTCCAGCGCTTCGAAATGTCCATGCTTGCCGTCCAAATCGTCGAACGGAGGATTGTGCAGCAGAATGGAATCGAGATAGTCGGTGTTCAGTCGCTTTAAGCTCTGTTCCACAGACTCCCGGATTCGGTTCGCCGAATAATCCGTCTTGCCGTCCGCCCAATGTCCGAACTTCGTGTTGATGACCGCTTCGCTCCGTTTACCGGCGAGCGCTCTGCCTAGCAGCTCCTCGCTTTTTCCGCGTCCGTAGCCCGGTGCCGTATCGAAGAAGTTAACTCCTTTGTCCAACGCTTCGCGCACGAGGGTGATCGCCTCATCGTCCTTCATCCCTTCCCAATCGTACCCGTTGCCGAGCTGCCAAGCGCCGAATCCGATCTCGGATACCGTTTTGCCCGTATTGCCGAATTTTCTATGCTTCATTAAGCTCATCCTTTCAAATTTAGCGGGTTGATGCGGAGCTACTCGAAGTTTACTATAAGGATTAAGTTGTCCTTTTACAATTTACCGAGCCCCACGAAGGAGAATCCAAATGATCTTTAACGAAGTAATTACCGAACGGAAGCTCATTGCGTTCACGTTCGACGACGGCCCCCGTCCGGAGTGGACGCCCCTCTTCTTGGACGTATTCCGGAAGCACGATGCCAAGGCTACTTTCTTCGTTATGGGATCGCATATCGAGCAATATCCTGATATCGCGAAGCGCATTTACGAAGAAGGACATGAGCTCGGCAATCATACTTACTCTCATCCCAGCCTTCCCGAACTTGGGAAAGAACAACAAATCGAAGAACTGGAGCGTACGGACCGGCTCATCTCGGAAGTGACCGGAAGTCGTCCTAGCACGTTTCGACCTCCGTATTTGGCCGTCAATGACGATCTGTTAGAAGTATCCGCTCAATTCGGATATTCCGTCATTCATGCGGTGAATCTGGATTCGCGGGATTGGGATACGGTCGACGCCGACCATATCGTGACCACGTCGCGCGCGCATGTACATAACGGGAGCATCCTTATTTACCATGACGGATTCGGCGATCGATCCCAAACGCTCGCGGCCATATCGATTCTGGTTCCGGAATTGATAGCGGCAGGGTACGAGCTCGTGACGGTGAGCGAGTTGCTGGCTTCCGCCTCGCGATAAATTGTCGCATTCTCGATTCGCAACTCAAAAAGCAGTCCATTCGGACTGCTTTTTGCTTTTAGGCGCTTCCTCAATCTTTATTAGCTTGGATCATAAGAAGGTCGTACGTTGCGGCGACGCCGCCAGGCACGCCGAACTTCTCGTTATACGCGCGAAACATGTTGGAGAACAGGGTCCGCGAAGCGATGCCGCCCGAAGCCGTTGCTTCCGATGCATTGGCGCTTTACCCTAGGGTCTGCCCGGTCCACCGTCCGGCAACCGGACGAGCGTCCATTCCGGCAATTCGTTCTTGCACGGATACTTAGCCGCGAGCTTCTCGTCGATGTCGATGCCAAGACCGGGAGCCTCGTTTACATACGCATAACCGTTACGTACGGTAGGACAGCCCGGGAACACTTCTTGGATGCGATCGGAGAACGAATACCACTCCTGAATGCCGAAATTGACCGCGTTCAAATCCAAATGCAAGTTCGCCGCATGCCCGACGGGCGACACGTCGCCCGGTCCGTGCCAAGCCGTGCGTACATTAAAAGCTTCGCTGAGCACGGCGAGCTTCTTCGCCGGCGTGATGCCCCCAATGGCGCTAATATGAACGCGGATATAATCGATTAAGCCTCCCGCGATAAGCGGAACCCACTCGCGGGGATGAACGAACAGCTCGCCCATCGCGATCGGCGTCGCGCTCTGCATGCGCAGCATTTTAAAGCCGTCCAGCTGTTCGGGCGCCAGCGGATCTTCCAGGAAAAATAGCCGGTAGGGTTCTAGCTGCTTCGCAAGTCGAACCGCCTCGATCGTCGATAGCCGCTCGTGCACGTCGTGCATCAGCTCGACGCCGAAGCCGAACTTCTCGCGCATGCGCTCGAACAATTGCGGAACGCTGCGCGCATAGGCATCCGGATTAAAGTAGGCACCGGGAAGGGAGTTGTCGGGAGTCACGTAATCGTTACGACCGCCGTACCCGCCCCATTGGCAACGAATATGACGGACGCCTTGCTCCATGAACCGGGCGACGTTATCGACGATTTCTTCCAAGTCGCGTCCGTCCGCATGCCGATAGATCGCAACTCCTTCACGACACTTTCCGCCAAGCAACTGGTACAACGGTTGATTCATGATTTTCCCTTTAATATCCCATAACGCCATATCGACGCCGGACAACGCATTGTTCAATACCGGACCGTTGCGCCAATACGAACTTACCATAGCCGACTGCCAAATATCCTCGATGCGTTGCACGTCTTTGCCGATCAGGAAAGGCTTCAAATACTCGTCGATCGCCGTCGCAACCGCCAAATACCGTTGGGTAAACGTCGCGCACCCGAGTCCGTACAAACCGGGCTCTGACGTCTCGACCTTCACGACAACTAGATTGATGCCTTCCGGCGCCGTCAATATCGTCTTCACGTCGCGTATTACGATTGCACTCATCCGAACACTGCCCCTCGCATCTAATTTAAGTTTCCGGCGTACCGGGAAGAATGAGTCCGCCGTCGATCCGCAACTGGATGCCGGTCGTGTAGGAAGCTTGCTCGGACGCCAGCCATACGGCGGCTTGCCCGATATCCGCGGGCATCGCCATGCGACCTAGCGGGATTCTCGGTCCCAGCCGTTCTTGCACCGCGCGGTTCGCGCGCACGAGCGTTGCGCCGGGAGCAATGCAATTGACGCGGATACCGTGCGGCGCAAGATCTAGCGCAACGGATTCGCTCGCTCTTTTCAACCCTGCCTTTAATCCCCCGTATACGGCGTCCTTCGGATAGGCGCGTTCCGCGCGGGAGGATGTAATGTTAAGCAAGCTGCCGCGGATGCCTGTCCCGATCATCAGCCTCGCTACTTCACGCATGAGCAAGAGCGGCGCTCGAAAGTTAACCCGAAAGAGCTTATCCGTCTCCGGAACCGTCAGGTCGACCGTATCTTGGAAGATGCATATTCCCGCATTGTTGACTATCACGTCTATGTGCCCCATCCGCGCCCAAGCTTTGACGACGATGGGCACCGCCGCATCCGCTTCCGCCAAATCTGCGGACAGCACGAAACATTCGCGCCCCCACTCTTCGCGGATTTGGCGTGCGCACTCCTTGGCGTTGTCCTCATCGTTCCAATGGCAGATCGTCAAGTCGTATCCCGCTTCGGCGAACGCTAAAGCGATGCCTTTCCCGATCCCCCTGCTCGCGCCGGTCACGAGCGCCTTCTTCCGAATATCCACGCGATGCACCTCCGCCTAAAACTAAGAAAGCCTTCCTGAATCCGTTGCGTCAACCCGATGCATATACTCTGTCTCCATAATAAAACCAATTTTTGGCGATTAGAATGTGCGATCTTATTCATCAAGCAGTCGATTTCTCTGTATATCGCTCAAAATAAAAAAACACGCCGTTTCGGCGTGTCAGGGATACAGATTAGGGAGAACCGTTTATTCCGTCTTCATAGACCCTTCAAAAATCCGTTTGGCGATCGGCGCGACGTATGCGCTGCCCCCGCGCTCTCCGACGTCTTCGACCATGATGGAGAGCAGCAGCTTCGGATCGTTCGCATCAAACCCGACGAACCAGCCGTTCTCCAGTCCGACGGCGTCTTTGCTAGCTTTAAGCTCCGCGGTCCCCGTCTTCCCCGTAATGGCGGCGCTCTCAATATAGGCGCCGTGCCCGACGCCTTCCGGACTTTCGACGGCTTTGCGAAGATCGTCTTTCAACAGGGCGGCCGCATCCGGCGACATCGCATGTTCTTTCCACGTTTTCGGCGCATTCGTGCCGGGCGCTGCCGTTAGCTGCGGGTAGACGATATTGCCGTCGTTCACGAGCGCGGAATACATGAGCGCGATTTGAAGCGTCGTCATCGCCACCTGCCCTTGCCCGTAGCCGGAATCCGCAAGCTGGATTTCGCTGCCGATGGCGCCTTTGGCAAGCTGCGATCCGCTAAGCGGATAGAGGAGCGGAATCTGCTCCCCGATTCCGAACTTGGTTGCTTCCTCGGCGAACTTCTTCTTGCCGATCTGCAGAGCCGCTTGGGCGAAATAAATGTTGTCCGAATAGATAAGCGCTTTGGATAGATCGACCGGGTTAACGACGTGCACCCGCGTGACGTAATAATTGCCCCAGGACTTGTCTTTGGCCCATGTTTTCCCGGCAATCGGCTTCGCTTCGTTCGGATCGAGCGTCTGGCTATCCAATCCGATCGCGGTCGTAACGAGCTTGAACGTCGAGCCCGGCGCGTAAGCTTTCGAGAACCGATTAAGAAAAGGATGGCGAGGATCGTTATTCCACGTGTCATATTCCTTGCTGGATAGGCCGCGCACGAACGCGTTCGGATCGTACGACGGGGAGCTGAGCAGCGCCAGCACGTCGCCCGTCTTCGGGTCGATCGCCGAGACGGACGAAGCATCTGCCTTTACTTCGTTATAGATCGCTGACTGCAGCTCCGCGTCGATGGAAAGCTGGAACGTCTTCCCCGGCACGGCGGGCTTCTCCGCCAGCACCGACTTCTTGAAGCCTTTGTCGTCCGTGAGCGTCGCGACGATGCCGTCCTTGCCCCGAAGCTCGTCTTCTAGAATTTGCTCCAGCCCGGCTTTGCCAACGAGATCGCCGACCTCGTAACCAAGATCTTTTCGCTTCTTCAATTCGTCCGCGTTGATCTCTCCGACGTAACCGGTCAAATGCGCCGCGGCTTCCCCTAACGGGTATACGCGAACGTGCTTATCTTGAATGACGACGCCGGGAATAGCCGATAGAGCGTCCATATCCGCTTCCGCCACGAAGCCGATCGGGACGAACAAATCGGGTTTTACCCAAGAAGCGCCGAGCTTGCGGTCGATTTCTTTGATGGAGATGCCTAGCTTCTCCGAGATCGTAGCCTTCGCGCTATCCGCGGTATCCCCGAGTTGGCCCGGAACGATGCCGAGCTGCGGCGCGCTGCCGTTGACGGCCAAGCCGTTGCCCGAGCGGTCCACGATCTCACCCCGCTCGCCGGATACGGCCTGCACCTTCACCTTATCCCCTTCTTCCATGCCCGGGAAAATAAGCGACGGCTTCCAATCGATCAGCCAGCTCGTATCGCTCCCTTCCTCCGTCTTGCGTATTCTTCCATGCTGCTCGAAGGCGATCGGACCGGCAATCGTATCCATTCGAACGCGATAATCGAACCCGAGCACGCTTGCATTCGAGGTCGATTCCTGCGAGCTCTGCGCCTTCTCGGGCAACGCCTCGATGCTGAGATTCGATGCTTCGAGTCCTTCGTATATTTTCTCGTAGCGCTCGGTAAATTGCTGTTCGGTCATACCGGTTTTGACCGCCGGAATCAACAAGGCATACATGCCCGCGTAATCGCGTTGCTGCCAGTCGGACAAGTAGGCTTGCACCGCGTCCTCGGGCGTCTGCACCGTTAGCGCCGTCTCCTTCGGCGTTGGAACGGGAGTAGACGTCGTCGGTTCGGGAGTCGCTGTCCCTTTCGAGTCGAAGCACCCGCTTAACACCAATACGATTATTCCGCAAAGCAGCAATCCGAAGCGCTTGAGCATCATTTTCACCTCATAAGCTAGGGTCGGTAGAAATTCGCTATAAAGTTGTTATATTCGCTTCTCATCGGCTATCGCCTGCTTGGCAACAAATAAAACCCTTGATTTCTCAAGGGTTTTTGGCGGACGCTTATACGCGGAACTTGGATACCGACCGGCTCAATTCCTCCGACAGATCGGTTAGCGATTGCGACGAGCCGGCCGTCTCCTCGGCGGCCGCCGCGGCTTCTTCGCTTACCGAGGCGATATTCTCGATCTGAGTCAATACTTCGGCGGTCTGAGCCGATTGTTCCTCGCTCGCCGCCGCGATTTCGCCGACTTGACTCGCAGTTTGGGCGGCCATGCGGACGATGCCTTCAAGCGCTTGTCCGGTTTGTCTGGACAGCTCGGACGTCTCGTGCACCGCTTCTACGCTCAGTTGCGTACTCTTCTGCATGCCTTTGATAATCGTCGTAATTTGCTTCGTCGCCTCGCCGCTTCGTTCCGCGAGTTTGCGGACTTCATCGGCTACGACCGCGAAGCCGCGTCCTTGCTCGCCCGCTCTCGCCGCTTCGATGGCGGCATTAAGCGCAAGCAAGTTCGTCTGTTCCGAAATCTCGTCGATGACCGCGATAATGTTTCCGATTTGACGCGAATCATCCTCCAATCGCGCCATATTGTTCGACAACCGCCCCATGCTGTCGATCGACGCGTTGACCGCCTTGCCGCCTTCCAGCGCGCCTTGGTGCGTCTTCTGCGCGAGTTCCGCCGCGTCTCCCGCGCTGCGGGCAACCGTATCGACCGCGCGATTCAGGTCATAGAACAGGTCGGTGACTTTCTGCGCGGATTCGGCCTGCGCCGAGCTCCCTCTGGCAATCTCTTCGGTCGTTACCGAAATATCGCCGGAAGCCTCGGCCAAGCTCCTTGCGGATACGACGGTATGCCCGATCAACGTCCTCAAACTTTCGATCATCTGGTTGAAGAGGCCGGCTAACCTTCCGAATTCGTCCCGGCTATTGACGGGAAGCATCTCCGTCAAATCGCCATCGGCAACTTTTCGGGAAGCCTGTATGACCTTATCGATATTACGAACGATCATCGCGCGAACGAGAACGATCAGCAGCAAGACCACTACGAGTAGCGAACCGACCGCAACCGCGATGGAGCTGACCTTATTGCTGTTATAGGTCGACAATACGGTATCGACCGTCAGCACCGTCTCAACGTACCATTGGTCCGCGCTGCCCTTGATCCGAATCGGCTCGAAGCTGCTCAATACCGATTGCCCACTGCTATTCTTCCGATAAGCTTCCAGATCGCCGTCTTTCAACGCGTTCCAAATTTGCCCTTTTTCCGGCGTGTCCACATAAGGCTTCGTAATGAACGCCGCGTTGCTCCCGTGAGCGATATACGCCCCTTTAGCGGAAATAATGGTTACGTATCCGCCTTCAATGTTCGCGGTTTTAACTAAGCTCTGAAAGGAATCAAGCGTGAAATCAGCTCCGACGACGCCTAGAACCTTGCCGCTCTCATCTTTAATCGGCACAACGAGCGAGGTCATCAGAGTATCTACGCCGTCGATCGCATAGCGATAAGGCTCCATGATCGACGTCTGTCCGGTTCGCTGCGGAACGAGATAGAAGTCTCCCGTGCCTTCCTTCTCGTAATCCGCGATGGCCGATACCGTAATCTCGCCTCCGCTGCGTACGACATAAGGAACGAACCGTCCCGAACTGTCGTCGTGCGCCGTTAGGCCAACGTTGGCTTGATCGTTGTTATCGAATGCGTTCGGCTCCCAGATCGTCCAGACGCCGAGCAAGTTGTCATGGTTCTCCAATTGACCGGTTAACATGCGGATGGCGGCTTCCCTGTTCAACGATTGATGCATGCTAGCGTCCAACAACGTTCCCGACATCGTAGCGAGCATCGACTGTATATCGGTCATCGACGCTTGGAACTGTCCCGCGAACGCTTTGGCGGTATTACTCGCCTCTACTTCGCCTTTGCCTAGACTGACGGATCTAAGCTGGCTTAAATTCGTCGTAATCATAATGGCGAAAACGATCACCAGTACGAGACTAACCGTTCCTCCGAACTTCCAAGACAACTTCATATGACGAAAAAAGTACATTACCGCTTCCCCCTCGTTAGGTTCGAAATCTATAAATACTCGCCGTTCTTCTTGGTTGTACGGATCTATGATCGTTATCTCCATATAACCATTTAATTGTTAGAACTTTGCGTTGCCAATTATTTGTTTTTTGCAAGCGTTTCCGATCATTTCTATTGTTGTTCCTCATATCCGCTTAACAAAAAAGCACGCCATGTCGGCGTGCTTGGCGCGCTAGCGCACTGCTGTTCCATCTATATGCGCTTGAGGCGCCAAACGAAGCTCTAGAACAAGGCTGCCGATACTACGGCAGCCTTGCGGTTATCTTTGTACCTCTCTTCTGGCCCTTTCCCGTCCTTCTTTGACGAAAAGACCGGCCGAACCCGCCTGCTCCTCCGAAACGCCTTCCAACGTAACGAAACCATGCGGCTTTTCGCCTTCCAATAAACGCCATATCGCAGAGTAGTCGATCTGCCCTTGTCCTGCCGCCACCGCCGTAACTCCCCCGTCTTGCTCGCGCGCATCCTTGGCATGGACGCTAACGATTCGTGGCCCCAAAAGACGAATCGCTTCACTAATAACCCGATCCCTATCTTTGAAGTTGGTTCTATTCAGCAGGTTGCAAGCATCGAATACGACCCAGACGCTCGAAGACGGATGCCTCTCGATCGTGCGAGCCAACGACTCGGCGGAATCGATGGCATGGCCTTGCGCGGCCTCTAAGCCGATAGTGACGCCCCACCGCTCCGCTTCCTCCACCAATTCCTCGAGCGCGCGATCTAACCGTCTCCAATGTTCCGACTCATTTGCCGAATTCACCGGACTCCCGACCTCTGTCGCTACGATCGTCGCTCCGAAGTGACGCGCATTTCGCAGATGCTCCTTGAATCGGTTCACGTTATGGCGATATTCTTCATCATCCAACGTAATGAGGCTGGCATAACACCCCATAACCGCGATAGTGACTCCCTGATCGGCGAATGCTCCGCCTATTTCGTTGCCGAGTCCCGGACTCAGCTTCCCTAGCGAAAAATCCACATCTGAGATCGCCTTGGATAGCGCCAATTGTACGTAAGGGAAATCATGACGCGCGACTTTCTCGGCCAATTGTCGATAAGGCAGCTTTCCGAGCAGATGAGCGAGTATTCCAACCGACATATTCCCAATCCTTTCGCTAATCGATGCGCCATTGCGTTATAATACTTCACTCTAGCCCATTAAACCTCCTCTTGCTAGCGAATCTCAGCTATTCACGATGCCGATCGCAAAGCCGTCATATCCTTTGCTCCCGACCGTCTGAATCGCGGTAGCCGTTATTCTCGGTTCCTGAGCTAACAGGTCGTACGTCTGTTTGACGCCTATAACGCGAGCGTCAACGCTTTGGTCGTTAATGACCTCGCCGTCGCGGACGACGTTGTCGCAGACGATGACCGTGCCGGGACGAGAGAACCGCAGCGCCCATTGCAAGTAGCCGGGGTTGTTAGGTTTATCCGCATCGATAAAAATAAAATCGAACGCCTCTTGCTTCTCAGCTTCCAACGCTGCCAGTTGATCCAACGCTTCGCCTACTCGGATTTCCACGACGGCATCCAAACCGGCTAGAGCGACGTTGGACCGTGCCACTTGGGCATGGTGCGGATCCAGTTCAAGCGTAATCAATCGTCCGCCCGCCGGAAGCGCTCGCGCAAGCCAGATCGTGCTGTATCCGCCTAACGTGCCGATTTCCAAAATGCGTTTCGCTCCGTGCATGCGTGCCCAAATGTGCAATAGCTTCCCTTGATTCGGCGACACGTCGATGGCGGGAAGCCCCGCTTTCTTATTGGCTGCCAGCACTTCGTCCAATACAGCATCCTGCGATAAGAGGCGTTCCGTAATATAAGCGTCGACTTTGCTCCACGTTTGCGTTTGGGTCATCTCGATCACTTCTCCCTTAAGATGATTTAACTTCTAACTGAAGTGTAAATGATTTAAAATCATAAATATAATATATCTTTAACCTAAACTCATATATATCATATATGAATAATGAAATGGGGAGACCCGCCTATGAATTTGCACGCGCTGCGTTTGTTCCACGTCATCGCCACGACCGGAAGCGTAACGCGGGCGTCGGAACTGCTGATGATCAGCCAGCCCGCCATCACGGCTCAAATTAAGAAGTTCGAGAAGGAGCTCTCCCTGACTTTGCTTAAGCCGCAAGGTCGGGGCATCGCCTTAACGACCGAGGGAGAGACGATCGCCGCTATGGCCAAGCGCCTCTTCGCCGTGGAGCAGCAGATCGAACAATACGCCCAGGACATGGCCGAGGGCTCGAGAGGACACGTTCAAATCGCCGCTACGTATTTGCCTGCCCAATTCCTAATGCCTACGTGGATCGCCAAGTTTAAACAACAATACGAACACGTCGAAATGGACATCACGACGACGAACTCCAGCGATGCGCTGAAAAAGCTGCTGCAAGCGGAAGTCGATATGGCGATATATGGCGGATTGCCCGAATCTTATCCGGACACGATCGCGACGGAGCACCTATTTCAAGACGAGCTGTGGTTCGTCGTCGCGCCGAGCCATCGGTACGCGAACCAAGTTATCTCGTTGGACGAAATGATGAAGGAGCCTTTCGTCATGCGCGAGGAAGGCAGCTCGACGCGCGAGCGGTTGCTGGCCTTATGCCGAACGTACAACGCGCCTTCGCCCAGAATTACTTTGCAATTCAACGGCTTGCATGAAGCAATCCAAGCCGTCGTCGCCGGATACGGCGCGAACTTCGTTTCCTCGCTCGTCGTGCGGGAATACGTAGAACGCGGGGGGCTATGTCGCGTGCACGTTCGGGACGTTCAATTGCACAATACGATAGCTATTTGCACGCGCAAGAACGAACCGCTATCCGCGGCGGCCAACCATTTTAGAGAGATGATCCGTCAAAATCCATTTATGAGATAAAGCTCGCCTCCGGACGCATACAGCAAAGAAACCACTTCTCGTCGAAGTGGTTTCTTTGTTGTAACTATGGAGCATGGTCAGAGGTTACTCCTTCCAAACGGGCTGTTATCACGGCACGTAACTAAAACCCAAAATCGTAAACCGCTTATCCTCGTGACCGGAAACCATTTTGATTTCCACAGAATGCTCCTTCGAGACTTGCTCGTTACACAAAATCACCGCGTTGCAATGCGTCCAATTATTCTCATGCGGGTCTGCTATCTTCGCATGCTGTCCATCCACCCAAATGTCCGCGCTTCCGAAGTCGCTGCTTCCGGAATCCTTAAAGACCAGGATGAGACGCTTGCACCGGATCGTCATCTTGAAGCTATCGCTTCCGGATTCGGCCGTATGCATCCAGTTATTAGGGAATTGCGGCGATCCGTACGGATGATCGTCCATTTCCACCATCTGTAGATCGGCATCCGTGTCAATGAAGCTACCCGCGTCTATTGTGGCTATGCCTTCGACCTTACTACTACGATCTAGCAAATACGTATCGATGAAGTCATTCCCTATAGCCGGCGGCTTGTCGGTGACGATATCCTCAAGATCCGGAGCGGATCGCTCGGTTTCGGCAAATAAGTAGCCAAGACAATCCGCCATGACCGTATGCCCCGCGTTGGTCGGATGATAGATATCGTAGAAAAATTGCCGCTTGGAAATGATGTTTCCCTCCGCTTTGGTCAAACGGAACTGCTCCACCACGGCATCCTTTACGCTGACCATGGGGAGATCATAATGCCTGCCTACGGGAGCAAGCCGCTCCTGAAGATTCCAGTCGTTCACGAACACGCTAAATAGCAAAATCACGGCAGGCTCGTTTTCGGCGGCGAGTGCTTTCAATACTAGACTCTCATAACAGTTGCCTTTCGTTTCGTCTCCTTCGTCATTGACCGCAAACTCCACGATGACGATATCCGGCGCCGCGGTCCCGTCTCTGAGGACATCCCGTTCATAACGAACGATCCCCAATTCCGACGGCGTGCCGCCCACTCCCGCTTTGATCAATTGAATAGCGTCGCCGCCTTCTTTGCCGAACCTATGCTTGAAGTTGGAATAAGACTGATAAGCGTAACATTCCGTATGGATCGGTTTGGCTCCTGCGCCCTGTGTGATGGAACCGCCGATATAGGCGATCGTAACCCTCTCGCCTCTCTTTGCTTTGTCGATAGCTGCTTTCAACCTCTTGTTATTGCCTCTGTTTAAGAGGGATTTGGCGACCATCTCGCGGTAGGCTTGAGAGCCGAAATCAACCGGAGGCTCGATCGTAAACTCGGGAACTTGATAACCTTCATGCAGGTACAAAATAATACTGACCGTTGCCAGCGCGCCCGCACGCTCGAATTCGACGGCGAATTTTCCGGGTACGTCGTCATCCGGCGACCAATCGTAATCTTCCAGCGTCAAGATCATCTCCGAGCCATCGGCCGGACAGGGGATTCTCAACCTCGTGCCCGTCTCGTATTTGCTCGTTTTCCCCCAATTTTCAATCGCAAAAAAGAGGGACGAGACTTCTTGGTCATGCGCCTTTACGGAAACTCCGATACTGTGAACCAACCGACGAAACCCGCTGCAGCTCGTCAGAAATCCCAGGATTTCCTCATCCTCGACGCCGCCGGAAAACTTAGCTTTGTCGATGAGCCGTTGCCCCTCCAAGTATATCTCTTGCGAGAACTTCCCGTCCGGGCGGGTAGTCGCTTCGATAATCGATTCGAACATAATAAAGAATCCGCTGCGTTGTTCGACCGGATCTTTCGGAGCCGCAGGACCTCCGTTACCGGATTCGTCGACATTTGTTTTGTTGTAGTCGGCCATTGGGAATCAGCCCTCTCGTACTTATTCGCTTATCCTCTTAATTATAAAAAAAGATCCCGCGTATCCAGACATTAAAAAGTATAGATTTTATATCAAATAATAAATCAAAACTAAAAAGCATGAGTCCGGTAAAGTACCGAACCCACGCCTTAAGGTTGCTTAACTACCTATTGTCTAACTTTAACTAGCTCTTAGCGACTTACGAAAAACGGAAGATTCTCGATGCCCGCCATGCGCAAATAGACGAACATTTGGCCTTTATGGTGAATTTCGTGGTCTTTGGCGTTCTGAAGCAATACGGCGCCGGTTATCGGATGACCGAAGAAATCGATCGATTGCTCAAGCTGCTCCGGCGTGATCGAAGTTAGAATCGCCTCGGATTGCTCGGTGTCCGCCGCGATCTTCGCTTTAAGCTCTTCAATCGTCGAAGGCGGCGTTGCTTTCTGTCCCGGCGTATATGCACCGTTCTTGACCGTGGAAACGAACATGTTCATCGCTCCGGCAATGTGCAAAGCTAGCTCCGACACTGACATGCCTTTCTCCCAAGGACGGTAGGACAACTGTTCGGTCGTTACGACGTCCAGCATCGCTTGAAGGACTTTGCGGTGGGATTGCCAGTCTTTAATGAATGCATTAATGTTCGTCATGTTGGTTGATCTCCTTAGGTATACGATGAGGTTGACCGGCTTGTTCAGCCGGCATCATTCATTATATACAAGCCGCGGACGGATTTCACCTATGTCCGGCGCATATAAGCACGTACCGTAATCGGCGCGAATATCGCCACGATGACGGCTGCTCCGATCAGGGAGATGCCCAGATCCCATCCGACGGTTCCGTTGTTGGTCAATTCCCGGACGGCGGAGATGAGATGCGACACCGGATTGATTTTGGCGAACCATTGCAGCCAGTTCGGCATCGTATCGACCGGCACGAACGCGTTGGACAAGAAAGTCAGGGGGAACAGGACGAGCATCGAAATCCCTTGCACGCTCGAGGCCGTGCGAGCGATTACACCGAAGAAGGCAAAAATCCAGCTGATGGCCCAAGAGCAGAAGATGACGAGAAGAGCGGCGAGAACGACGTTACCGAACCCGCCATCGGGTCGATAACCCATAATGAAACCCATCGAGAAGGTAAGCACCGTCGCTATCGTGTACCGGATCGTATCCGCGAGCAACGCCCCCGCAAGCGGCGCGATTCGAGCGATCGGCAGCGACTTGAACCGGTCGAACACGCCTTTATCCATATCCTCGCGCAATTGCACGCCGGTAACTATGGAAGTCGTAAGCCGAACGTTTTGACGAGACCGTGTGCATCGACGGCAACGATTATCGTGCCCTACAAACAAAAAACACGCCGAATACACGGCGTGTCCCAAGGCTGATATAGCTAGTTTCGTGCGAGAAGTTCGGATTACGTAATTACGTAAGGGAAGCTTCATATATGGACCGAATGGAACGCGACAACATCCCGTTGAATGCCTCTTCCGATTGCTGAGCCGTCAACCCTTCCGACAAAGCGCGCGAAAAGCTGGCGATCAACCCGTGATTGCGGGCAAGCCTTTCGTTAGCTTCCCGTTGCTCGTATCCGCCCGACAACGCCACGACTCTTAGCACATGCGGCTCGTCGATCAAGTCGCGGTAAAAGTCGTCCTCCGTCGGTATAGATAACTTGAGCATAACTTTCGCGTCTTTGTCCAAGGCGGACAGCTGCTCGAATAGCTCGTTTTTCAGCAATTGCTCGGACTTCGACTTATCCGCGCTATGGATATCGACCTCGGGTTCGATAATCGGCACGAGCCCCATCGATAGGATTTGCCGGCCGATTTCGAACTGTTGCTCCACCACGGACCTAATCCCGCCCGGATTCGCTTCTTTAATGACCGAACGCATCTTCGTCCCGAAAATATGTCTATCGTTCGCCCGCTTCAATAGACCGTTCAAATCGGGGATCGGCTTCAGAAGCTGTACGCCGTTATCGAGCGGTGCGAGCCCTTGGTCGACTTTCAGAAAAGGCACGATGCCTTTGTTCTCCCATAAGTAATCGGCCGTATAACGCTCGCCGATCTTACGATCCATCGTGTTCTCGAACAGAATGGCTCCCAGTATGTAAGCCGAATCGAATGCGGGACTCGTAATGATCCGCGTTCTCATCTCGTGCACCAACCCGAACATCTCGTCTTCGTTCGAAAAACGGTCTCCCTTGATTCCGTACTGCTCGAGCGCTTTCGGAGTGCTTCCGCCGCTCTGGTCCAACGCCGCGATAAATCCTTTGCCCGTATGGATACGGTCCATCTGCTGCTTGTTCAACGGTAGGGCTCCTTCCCTTACTAGGAATTGTTGGCTTCCATAATTATACAACATTTTAACGGCGCTTTGCTGTCATAAAAAAATCGGCGACCCCTCCCCGATTCAAGTATCGGGTAAAGATCGCCGATTCATTCAATTAATCAACGATGCGGAACGCAGCATCTTCATGAAGAGCACCGTCGCTTGTTCTTTGGTGACGTTCGCTAGCGGCGCCAGTCTGTCCGCGGACACGCCGTTCATAATTCCGCGCTCCACGAGCAGCGCGAGCGACGATTGTGCGTACGCGGATGCAACGGCTATATCCGAGAAGCGATCCAGCGCCGCGGAATCGGCGGCTTTCGTCACACCGGCGTAAGCCAACGCTCTCGCGAGGATGACCGCGATCTCTTCGCGGGTAACGGCGGCGGACGGATCGAATCGGCCGTCGCCTTTGCCGTTCACTAGACCTGCCTTCTTCGCGGCGGCGATGTCGGCAGCATGCTCGGAATCGGCGGCGACGTCTTCGAATGCGGAGCCGGCAGCCGATTGTTCCGGCAAGATGCCTAGCGCTCTTACGATCAGAGAAGCGACTTCCGCGCGGGTCAGCTCGCGCGAACCGCCGAACGTATCGGCCGTATCGCCTGTGACGATCAGTCTCGCCAAAGCAAGCTCGACTTCCGATTTAGCCCAGCTTGGTAAGTCGTCGGTGACGGCGACGCTAGTATTCACCAATCCGTATACGCTGTTTCCCTTCCGCATCATCACGACGGTCACCGTTCCGTCGGCGTTGTTAATGAAGAAGACCGGCACGGAATGCAGTTCGTTCGATCCCGGCTCGAAGACTAAGGCTGCGAGACGGTTCTTATCGACGTCCGACGCTTTGAGTTGGAACGAACGCTTGAGGAACAGATTTCCGAAATCTTTAATTTCCGCGTATTCTCCTGCCGCGTTCTCGCTCTCGATCTTAAAGGCGATCGGAGGGACGACGGACGAGAGGTCGCCTTGCTCGAGCAGCTTCGTCCACGCAACCGCGCTCTGTTGGTCCGGCGCACCGATGGAGATCCGAATATCGACGCCGGTTGGAAGAGCCGAGATCGGGATTTCGTACGTTATGCCGTTCCAACTGACGACCAGACTAGCAAGGTTGCCTTTGGCTGCGATCGCGGCGACGATTTCCTTCGGAACGCCGATCTCGGCTTGTTTGGCTTCACCCTCTATGATGACTTTGATTTCCGGCGATGTAGACGCGCCGATCGCTAAGATTCCGGTGTCCGTAGGCAAACTTACGATCAACCGGTCGCCTTCTTTGACGATCCGCGTCTCTACCCCCTCTTTCTTAGGCGGGGTCGTAGGCCCGGATGATACGACCGGCACGGGAGCCGTCTTAACGGCAACCGCGTTACTGAACGCCGACACGTTGCGAAGCGCATCCCCTTCCCGTTCGACCGCGAGCACTTCGACGACATAGTTCGTATCCGCCGCAAGTCCGGTTAGAGAGAACCGCGTATTCGTCGTTGTTCCGGCCAACGTCTTGCCGACGTAAACCTCGTACGCCGTCGCCCTAGCCGGCGCATTCCATTTCACTTGAATCGTATTGCTTCCGACGTATTCAGCTTGGAGTGCCGTCGGCGCGGCAAGCGCCGTCGCATCGGGCACCCCGCCGGCCGGCAAATCTTTCGCCAGGCGCGTCGTCAGCGTCCGATTCCGGTCGCCGCTAATTTCCCAGCTCATGACGCCCGGCAGATCGAGCGATTTGACGAGGGAGGCGATGTACATCATCGAACGTTCGTCATTGTAGGTCATGAATACGCCGTTGTCCGGATTGTACAAATAGGCTGCTTTGGACGCCTCGTTCCAATACGAGCCGTAACCGTCGTGATTCAAGTAATGTTCCTGGATGTCGGCAAAATCGAAAACCCCGTTCTCCCACGTACCGAATGGAGTCGCCCCCGTGCACGTCTCATACTGACCGTCCGGCGGACAGCCGATCCAGCCTTTGCCGTAGAACGGAATGCCGGGCTGTAATTTGTAGCTCGGCACGCCGCCGGTAAGATGACCCAGTATGCCTCCGAGCACGTTATTCCGCGGCGCGGTGTCTTGCGGATGGTTTTTGTCGTAATAGAGCGGGGAGTTATGATGGGCGAGCAAATCCCAGCTTCCACTGTAGTCGTAGGTCATAATGTTGACGAAGTCCAAATAGCGAGAAGATTCGGCCATCTTCGCGTTCGCCACGAAGTTATCGCCTTGCGCCGCCGCGATCGTCTGCAAATAATATTTGCCATCGACCGAGCCGGCGGCGTCAAGCGCATCCCGCACAGTCTGTACCATCAGTACGTAGTTGTCCCTATCTTCGGTTGCCCGCGAATTATCGTCCTCGCCGCCTTCCACCGGGTATTCCCAGTCGATATCCAGTCCGTCCAGCTTGTAGGCTCGAAGGAATTCGACCACCGATTTAGCGAAGGCGCGACGCGTCTCTTCAGTGCGGGCCATATTCGAGAAGTTGTTCGACCAGGACCAGCCGCCGACGGAAATAAGCAGCTTCAAGTCGGGATTCGCGTCCCGAATCGCGGCCCACTGCGAGAAGAGCGCCAAGTCTGTCGTCGGGTCGCCGACGATCATCTCGCCGTCATAGACGTAATCTTGCTGCAGCGGAACCGTCGGGTTTTGGCATGCAGCCGCGCCCGATCCGAAGCCTCTCCAGCAAAGATCCGAAAACGCGAGATTGACATGGGTTAGCTGCGAGGCGTCCACGTCCGAAGGCTTGAAGTTGCGTCCCGTCTCGCTAACGGACCATAGCGCATAGTAGGATACGAAGTTGTAATCTGCGCCGGGCACGACTGTCGTCGAATCGCTATCCGGCGAGCGCCACAGCCCGTTTTTGGCCACGACTTTGAACGCGTAGGAGTGACCTTCCTGCAGCCCCGTCGCGACGTACCGGCTCTCCATGCTCGAACCGATCAGCGCGCCGTCCGCATAGATGTCATAGCCCGTCGCGCCCGGCGTCTCCGCCCATCCGAGCGACACGGTCGATCGGTTAACCGTCAAGGCTTGCACGGCTCGCGGCGCGGCAAGCTCGCCCCACTTTATCGTAACGGCGTTGCTGTTCGCCGAAACCTTAGGCAACAGCTGGGCGCCGACCTCGAAGGTGTAGACGGAACCGGCTACGCTTGCTCCTTCCGGGAACGAATAAGTAACCGTGTTCGAGCCGTCCCATACGCCTTGCTTCCATGCTCCGTTCACGTAGACGTCGTAACCGTTCGCGCCGGGACTTCCCGTCCATTGGAGCGTTATGCTGGAATCGGTAACTGCCGTCGTGTGCAGATGCCCAGGAGGAGCTAACGGCGGCTCGGGATATGCGCTAGTATCCGGCGCCGTCGTGAATTCAATCACGTTGCTTTTATACGCCAGCGACGGCCGGTCGGCGAACCAAGTGATGTAGACGCGATACGTCGTCGCCGGCGACAATCCGCCGATCGTCTGCTTGCCTCGGTCTCCCCAGGTCATCCAAGCATTCGTATCCGCGTTCCAAATGTCGATATCGTTGTTGTTCGTCTCGTCCCCTATTAAATCCCAAGCGATTTTGGCCGTATTGTGCGTAATCAGATCTTTGCCGTCGTCGTCTTTCGCGATGTGAAGGTTTGCCGGACCCGTCTTGACGGGATCTTCCGCGCTTGCGCCCTGCGCAAAAGCCAGCAATCCGGCGAGAATGACGAGCGCAAGGTAAAGCGGGAAGGATAACAAGTATTTTTTCGTTAACGATAAGTTCAATAGGTTCACCTCTATCGGAAGAAGTAGGTAGCGAACTAAGTACGACTACGTGATGAAAGATAGATGCGGCGTAAAATCAGACAAAGGCATGGCAAAAAAAACGTTGATCTCCCTTCGATCACCTCCATAAGTTTTGATGTAATTAATACCATTAATGTAATTTTTATGTTTATATCACTATCATGGGTCATAAACGATAAAGTGGTAAGGTGGACATTTCCATTATCGGGGGATAATTTCACTGAACGTACGGGGATTATGCGGTAAGTTACAAGGGAATTTGCTGTTTATACCTTCCATTCGTCGCCTCTCTCCTATTCTCCTTTGGCGAAGAATGAGAGATTCGGTCGAGTGGAACGCGCAGAATTTTAGACGAAGATAGGGCTGTCCCTAAGTCGTCTTATTAAGACTTTTTTGGGACAGCCCTTCCATCCGCTTTCACCTATTCGCTAGCTACTACACCGCCAGCTCTCTATTATCCATTTTCGCGGACAACGCGGCTACGGACGATGTATTGAATCCTTTAACGATGAGCCATGTCGCGAACGTCATCTCGTAGGCGAACACCGGCAAAGCCAGAATGGCTCCCCACGACGAAAGCTGATCGATGACGCCGAACATTTCGAGCAAAGCCGCGACGAATACGAGCGTTGCGCCGGTTAAGCCCATGTAGGCGATAAACCGTGGAACGAATCGGGACTTGTAGAGCAAATACGCGCACATCATCGTATTGACGCCTAGCAAGAAGTTCGGCCCGAGCAGGAAGGTCCAGTCATGTACGGCGATTAAAACCGTACCCACGGGCTCGAAAGTATCGGTGCCTGGAAACGCCGTATCTACGTAATGCTGACTTAGCGTCAACAGAGACAGCATGCTGATAACGCCTACGACGACGACAACCGCTTCAAAAAGCCTGAAACAGACGTATCCGAGCGCTAAACTTTCGTTTTGCTTTTTCAACAACGGATACAACAAAATCGAGATCCCGACGACCGACACGGCTAGAATCAATTCGTTAATCGCGCCAAGCACGATCTCGTTAGCATGCTTCGAACCTTGAATCAGGTAATCGGACTCGTTAAGCAGCGGATTGTATAAAAGTAGCCCGATGATGGACGTAACCGCCGCCAGTATAAAAAGAATTCCCGCGATTCTCGCGTTATGCTTGTAAGCATTCATGGTTTGCTCTCCTCCTCGTAAGTGAAGACGTCCTCGAGCGATTGGCCGAAGACGCGCGCAATGCGAAAAGCCAATTCCAGCGAAGGCGAATATTTACCCTTCTCGATCGCTACGATGGTTTGCCGTGTCACCCCTACTTGGTCCGCGAGCTGCTGTTGGGTCATTTCGTTATGGTTGAACCGTAAGTTACGGATATTGTTGCTAATGTGACATAGGACCATCTTGAATTTAGACTCCTTTCCGGTAGAGATACAAGCGCCAAACGATTCCGACGGCTTCGGACAAAAATCCCGACAGGAACAAAATAACGAACATCGCGGACGGCTTCATATCCATCACGAGCGAGCCCATGGCTAGCAGGAATCCGATAATAAACGCGAAGTAGGACACCCTCATCGCTTTCAGCTCGATTAATTTGTCGAGTTCGTCGGCGAAGGTCGGTTCTTTCTCTTTGGTCGCGATCCGGTTACCGATGACGAACGCGATCTCTATGATGATTCTCGCCACCATCGAAATCGGAATGAGGATTAGGATAATGGCCCCCCAGGTGCGCATTAGCTCCGTGCCCTCTAGATTCGCATCGTTGTAACGTAAATACACGATCCAGCTGTAGATTCCGAAAATTACGAACGAACTGATAAGCGATACCGTATGCTTCTTCTCTTGATAGGACACGAGCATCTCCTCCGATGATCATATTTACTTTAACCACAAGTAAAGTTTTCCATACACAATGTAATATTTAGCATTCACGATGTCAAATATATTTTACATTAAAATTTGGGCAAAAAAAAAGATCCAACCCGCCGGTGAGCAAGGTTGAACCTTTCTCCTCGTCCGCAATCGGAACTCATCTCCTCATCCTACTCCCTTGATTCCAACCCTTTTCTCTCTTCTCTCTTGCGTGCTGAACGGCCCCATCCTCTCCTTTATACGCTCGCCATCTTGGCTATATGTAAGCTCGAAAAAGATACACAGCGATCCGAAGTTGATACAAAACGTATAACTCCCCATTCGTCGCCAGCAGAACCTTCTCCTTTCGCGATAATTGAGAGGTTTGGTCGAACGGAGAGTGAAACGCAAAAAGAGCTGCCCAAAGGTCAATTAATGACCTTCGAACAGCTCTTTACATGGTCTATTCAAACGCTAATGGCTATTAAATAACGTTGATGAACTCAACGCTATTCGATCAATCCGAGATTCTCGTATACTTCGATATCGGCAACCCCGTCAGGCTCCAATTGATGGTCCCGCTGAAAATGTTTAAGGGCCGCGGTCGTATCCGATCGGAATTTACCGTCGCAAGCTCCATTGAAATATCCGGCGCTCTTCAGCCGAGATTGGATCAGCTGAACGTCCCCTCCGACGTCGTTTTCCGCTAATACTCTAGGATTTTCGTTCGGACTTCCCAACACATGCCCGACGATCGTCACTCTAGTTCCGACCGGAACGATATCGAACAATTCGATAACGTCTCTATTCCGCATGCGGATGCATCCATGACTTTGGTGCTTCCCTATGGAGTCGGGCCTGTTCGTGCCATGAATCCCGTAAAATCCCCAAGGAACGTCCAAGCCGATCCACCGCGGGCCATAAGAGGGACCCCAATTGCGCCCTTTGTATGTGACCAGATAATCTCCGACTGGCGTAGGGGTGGATGGGTTTCCGACGGCGACCGGGTAAGTTTTAAGCGGTTTGCCGAGCATGTATAACACGAGCTTATGATTTAGAGGGTAAATCTCGATCGCATAGATTCCCTGATTCGATACGATCGGCAGGGAGGGATTCGCATGCGCGAACGGGACACTCGTCAACGTAAATAACAAGATGACTATTAATGCGATTCGCTTACAAAAATGCAACTTATTCATCGAGTACTACCGCCTCAAGTTCATAAAATGTAACCAAGACAGCTTAAGTATTGCTGGAAATGAACACCTCTATGCACGCGGGCATCTGCCTAAATGTTCTTATCCAAATGGATGGGCTAGTTCATCTGCAAATAACAATGCGACTGCAATAGCAATCGCGAGATTCAAGACAGCCGGAAACATTGTTCCGAAAGAATGTTTGACCTTGATATGCGAGAGGCATGCCAGCAACATCATAATGCAGATCCCTACTCCGGTCCAAGCGGCAATCCCCGGATACCAGTAACCGATAATGAGTCCGATGGAACCGATAAGTTGAATGATGCCCGTAATGACGCGGAACCCCTGAGGAAGCTTAATCGAATTGAACAGATCGACCTGATGCTTGGCTCCCGTAAGCTTGCTTACGCTAAAAAAGGCCATAGAGAACAGCAGCCAGCTTTGAATAACGATGGATAGGATGTGCATTTTAACCCTCTTCCTTATAATTTGATAATAAGACACCATTTGGTGTCTAATCAAATCATATTACATCCGTTGCTTATCTGTAAAGCCCCACGCCAAAAGAAAAAAATCCCCTGCGCCGCAAGGGATTTTCGGAACGTTCCCTATTTGTCAAGTCATAATCGCACATCTTACGCTCTCCTTCCGACTCAGCCATACAGCAAGGCAAAGTTCTCGATAAGCATCCAAACGCCCATGAGCCCCAACACGACGCCCGACGCTTTTTCGGCCCATTCGCCAAGGTAAGGCTTGAGTTTGGCGCCGAAAGTGACGCCGATGATGGAGAACGTGAACGATTGGACAGCAATCAGCATTATCGTGAGCGCGATCGGCGCTTGCATCAATCCGGCAGTAAAACCTACCGCGAGCTCGTCCAGACTGATGCCGATCGCAACCGCCAATAACGGCCACCCGGCGAGCGACCGTCCCAGCTCCTTTTTATCATCCTCATCCCGGTCGAAAAAAAGAAAATAGATCGCCACTCCGATCAATAACAGAGCGCCGATCGCCGATATCGCGCCTTTGAAATAATGACCGAGCGCTCCTCCGATGATCATGCCGGCAATCGGCATAAGGGATTCGGCCGTAGCGAACGCAAGCGCGATATTTAATTTGTTCTTCGGCTCTTTTCTTAGTCCCAACGAGGCGGAAATGACTAATGCATCGAACCCCAGCGACAGGGTTAAGATCCAAGCGAACAACGTTTCCATAGCCCTGCTCCTTCAACCGTCCTTAATTACCAATAAATATATACGATAGGATATTTCCGTAGTACAAGCATGGTATAGGATCGCCGCAATCATGAGACCCTAACCGAAGGATAAGATCACCCTTCAAAGGCAGGTAGGTCCATGAGAAAAACAATCTTATGCGGTTTATGGGCTGCGGTCGTATGTCTAATGTTTGCGGTTCCGGTCTATGCCTATTCCGGGACGGCAAACGGAGGAAACGGCGGGCTTGGCAACGGAATGGGAACCGGTACTCACGGCACTCACGACGGGATCTCCGCGAATCGCTACGATACTAGGATGTACGTCCAGTCGACCGACGGCGCGACAAGAACGAAAGCAACGCCTAATTACCACGTCAGCGTATACGGGACGGGAACGGGCAGTCAGTTCTTGAACGTAAACGCGAACGTTCCCGGCACGATGGTTCGCCACCCGGGGTATCATACGCAATCGTACGAAAACGGCGGATATCGCGCGCTGGAGACGACTTCTTCCAAAGGCATGGGATGGGGTTGGCTCGGGTTGCTCGGATTGATCGGGCTTTTCGGGATTTTCAGCCGTAATCCGCAACGCAACCGCTAAGACAATAAGCCTACGTATAACGATGCGGGTCACGCTCCGGCGAACGGACGGGACCTTGCATCGTTATTTGTGCTTCTTGGACATTCTTAGGCCGACATACAATGAATCAGGTTACGCGTCGCGATTCATGGAAGGGAGGTGTAACCATGTGGGTTAAGCCGGCTTTCAAGATCGTCGAGATTTGCGCCGAAGTGACGGCCTATGCGTATCGGAAATAACCGTACATGCCGGAGAAATCCGGCATCTCTTCTATAAAGGGGAGAGGCCATGATCATTAAAGTGTTAGGATCCGCCGCGGGAGGAGGATACCCGCAATGGAATTGCGCTTGTCGGAACTGCAGACGCGCGAGATCCGGCGATCCGTCCGCGCGCGCTAGACGGAATGATTCGCTGGCCGTGAGCCCGGACGGCAACCATTGGGTTCTGCTGAACGCAAGTCCGGACGTCTGCGTTCAGACGGAAGCGCACGCCTGCCTCCACCCGGGTCCTTCCTTGCGCGGCTCCCCCATTCAAGCCGTACTGCTTACCGACGCGGAATTGGACCATACGACCGGACTGCTTCAGCTCCGGCAAGGCTCGTCCCTCGACGTGTACGCGACGCCGCCCGTTCTCGGCGCGCTTGCGTACGACTTTCCCGTCAGGAGAATTGTCGAACCGTTCGCGAGCTTTCGATGGCACGAGACGAGGTTGGAGGAATCTTTTCCACTATTTGGGGGAAAATTGTCGGTATGTCCGTTTGATTTGGGCGACAAGCCCCCACGGTACGTCAGCACGAATCCGCTTCGGGAAGCTATCCGAGGGCAGGAACCTTGGAGCGTCGGCTATCGCCTGACGGACCGAAGGACGGGCGGGGTCGCGGTCTACGCGCCGGGAATCGAGGCATGGTCGCGAACGCTGGAGCGACAACTGGAAGGCGCCGATTGCGTCTTCCTGGACGGAACCTTCTGGCAGGACGACGAGCTTCGCCGGCTTGGCGTATCCGAGCTGAACGCGTCCGATATGGGCCATCTTCCCGTTGCCGGAGCTGACGGAAGCGCCGAGAGGCTAGCGCGTTTGCCGGCTCGCCGCAAAGTGTATGTTCACATCAATAACACGAATCCGATGCTGGTCGAAGACTCCCCGGAACGGCGAAAGTTGACCGACCTAGGCATTGAAATCGGATTTGACGGGATGGAGATGGAAGTTTGATGTTGGAATCGTATTTGCTGTCGAACGAACAGTTCACGTCGCGCCTGCGGCAAGTGGGAGAGGAGCGTTATCACGACAAGCATCCCTATCATATCGCGATGCATGAAGGGAAGCTTAACCCCGCTCAGCTGCGAGCTTGGATCGCCAACCGTTTCTATTATCAGAAAAATATCCCGGTCAAAGACGCGCTGATCTTGTCCAAGCTGCCCTCCCGCGAAGAACGCCGCGAATGGATTAAGCGGATCATCGACCATGACGGTCGGGAAGGCAACGAAGGCGGAATCGAAGCGTGGATTCGTCTGGGCGAAGCCGCGGGCATTCCGAGAGAGGAAATGCTGGATGAGCGCCACGTGCTTCCGGCCGTCCGGTTCGCCGTCGACGCCTACGTAAACTTTTGTCGCCTGGAGCCTTGGCCTATCGCCGTCGCCTCCTCCTTGACGGAATTGTTCGCGCCTACGCTCGTTTCCAAGCGGATCGGCGTATTCGAGCAGCTGTATCCCTGGATTCGTCCGGAAGGACTCGCCTACTTCCAAGCCCGGCTGACCCAGGCTCCGCGCGATGCGGATCACGGCTTGAGCCTCGTCTTGCGCGAATGCAGGGATCGCAGGGAACAGGAACAGGCGATCGCCGCTTTGCGGTTCAAGTGCGACGTCCTCTGGGCGCTCCTGGACGCGTTAAGCTTGGCATTCCCCGGCGGAGAGAACGGCCGATGAGCGCCTTGGCGATGTCGGATCGGCCGCGATTGCGCAGTCCGGGCCGGATGAAATACGACAAAGCCCGGCAGTCGGATTTATTGCTGCTGCCTGAGCGGGTCGTCGAGCTGAACGAAGCGGCGGGAGCGATTCTCTGGCTCTGCGACGGGCAGCGAACGATCGCGCAAATGATCGGGGAACTCGAGGCGAAATACGGTCAGGCCGGCCTCGGGGACGATATACTCGAATTCATCGCTTCCGCCGCGGAGAGGGGGTGGTTGGAGCTATGCGGGTAAGTTTACCGTATGCCTTGACCGCGGAGGTCACGCATCGTTGTCCGCTTCATTGTCCCTATTGTTCGAATCCGATCGAGCTTCAGAAGAGAGAAAACGAACTGTCGACCGATGCGTGGCTGAGCGTGCTGGAACAAGCCGGCGATCTTGGGGTCGCGCAGGTTCATTTCACGGGCGGAGAACCGCTGCTGCGCCCGGATTTGGAACGGCTCGTCCTTCGAGCCAGGGAAATCGGACTGTACGTTAATCTCATCACGAGCGGTGTAGGATTGACGGAAGAGCGCATCCGGCAGCTCGCGGAAGCCGGAGTCGACAGCATTCAGCTGAGCGTACAAGCTTCGTCCGCGGAGCTGGCCGATTCGATCGCCGGCTTCCGATCACACGAGCTGAAACGGCAAGCCGCGCATCGGATTCGCGAGAGCGGCCTTCCCCTTCATATGAACGTCGTACTCCACCGAGCCAACCTTCACCAGATCGAAGAAATCATCGAGCTCTGCGCGGAATGGGGAGCACAGCGTCTGGAATTGGCTAATGCCCAATATTACGGCTGGGCTTTGCGTAACGTAGATCAATTGCTTCCGCGACGGGAGCAGCTTCAAGAAGCAGAAGCCGCCTATTTACGGGCGCGCGAGCGCTTCGGCTATCATCTCGAACTTTTATGGATCCTCCCTGATTATTATGAAGATTTCCCGAAGCCCTGCATGGGCGGCTGGGGCAAACTTTCGCTTACGGTAGCGCCCGACGGGCGGGTACTGCCCTGCACGGCGTCGTCGGAAATTCGGAGCTTGTCTTTCGAGAACGTGAAGGAACGCGATCTGGCCTGGATATGGAATGATTCTCCCTCTTTTAACGCTTTTCGAGGCTACGATTGGATGCCGGAACCTTGCAAGAGCTGCGATCGTCGCGAGCTGGATTATGGCGGATGCCGTTGCCAGGCTTTCCTGTTGACCGGCGACGCGCGGGCGGCGGATCCGGTATGCAAGTGGTCTCCGAATCGCAGCGCGATCACGGATCGGATCGGCTCGATCGAGAACGGCGAATTCGGAACTCCTAACTATGCTTACCGAGGCAGGTGATCGGCGCATGAAAATATTCGACGCCCATTGCGACGTGCTAAGCAAGCTGCTGGAAAACCCCGAGCTGGATTTTGCCCATGGCCAAGACGGTCTGGACGTTACACTGGAGAGAATGCTGGAATCGGGCATTCGTGTGCAAAATTTTGCCGTGTATTTGCCGGAACGATGGTCCGGCGAATTTAAGCATGTCCTGGAAAGCGTCGATTTGTTCCACGAGCGCATTCTCGCCCTTCCGCAAATGCGGTTTATTCGCACGAAGTCCGATTTGCGGCTCGCGCGCGACGAAGATCGGATCGGAGCGCTGCTGTCCTTGGAAGGAGTAGATTCGCTTCACGGGAACTTGGTCTATCTTCGCATCCTGTATCACCTTGGCGTGAGGACCGTCGGCATCACTTGGAACCGCGCCAACTGGGCGGCGGACGGTGTCCTGGAGAAGAGAAACGGCGGATTCACCGCGGCGGGAACGGACTTGATCCGGGAATGCAACCGGTTGGGCCTGATCATGGACGTCTCCCATCTATCCGAGAAAGGCTTCTGGGAGCTCGTCGAGACTTCCCGAAAACCCGTCATCGCTACCCATTCCAACGCCAAATCGATCAGCCCCCGCCTAAGGAATCTGTCTGATGCCCAGATCGCCTCCCTCGTTCAAACCGGGGGCGTCATCGGAATAACGTTCGTTCCCCCGTTCGTGAGCGTGGAAGAACCGGTCCCTATGGATCGCATTCTGCTTCACATCGATCACGTGTGCGCGTTGGGTGGCAAGCGCCATATCGGGTTCGGTTCCGACTTCGACGGGATTCGGGAATGGATCGTCGGTTTGGAACACGCTGGACAATACGATCGATTGGTGAATCTTCTGCTGAAGCATTACCGGGAGGAAGACGTCGAGCTCTTCGTATACGGCAACTGGTTCCGATTCTACATGGAACATTTGCCGGACGAATAGACGTTAGTGCTCAAGGCGTTGCAGCAGCCAGTCTCGGATCATGATCGCCCGGTTGCACAAAACCGACGGGCAGCTCGTCCCCGGCCTTCAGCACCTTGCCCTGCGCGACGAACTTCGTCAGCCGGGTCTCGAAAAAAAGCGGGCGTTTCTCCCATGCGTCCTTCGGTACCGTCATAACAAACCGGCCATGCCGGTCAGGTATAGTCACGGAATACGGGGTCCCGGGCGGGACGTCGAGTCCGGCCAACAGACCGGTGTAAGTAGCTCCCCGCGAGGTCGTACAAACCAGCGTAGGAGGCTTATCGTCGATCACCGAGCCCTCCCTGGGCAGGCGGATCCGGATGTCTACGCTCGTATTACGAGGAAGGTTGAAGACTTTGCCGTCCGGCAACGTGTATCTTCTCGTGCCGACAATCACCGTAAGGTTCGTTTCCTCTTCCTCCGGCAAATAATACATCTCGTATCTTCCGTCCCGATCGGTCGGGGTCGACTTGGCGAAGCCTTCTCCGCCATCCCTATCCATCCATACGATCGCGTCCTTCACCGGGTTTCCGTCGGCATTGCCCACTTGGCCCGAGATCCGATACTTGTCTACCTGGAAGAAGGAAATTTTGTCGCCTGTCTCGATCATGAACCGAGCGTGCACCTTGACCCGGCTCGCATCCGTATCGGAAGGCTCTACCTGGGTCACCTCAATCGGATGGTAGACGCTAATCGTGGAGGAGGCCGACAGGATAGGATCGGCCACTTCGTTCCCGATCGGCTTGCCGGCGATCTTCGCCTCCTGGACCGACACTACGCTAACGGGCTTGCGGGCGATCAGACTACGGTCGACGAGCAATTCGAAAGAACCATCCTCCCGGGTCCGGATGGTTCTTCCTTGTGCGTCCGCTTGCAGGAGGGCATTCGCGACCGGCCGTTCGCCGAAAGTCAGCTTTCCCTTGACGGCAGTCAGGTGGGCGCCGTCGCTTTGCCACGACTTGGCCACGAATGACGTCCGTTCAAGCTCGATTCGGCCTAGAGGGACTTCCCTCCGCGCGATAACGACCGAACTAGAGACCATCCATAACGCCGTCGTAACGGCTAACAGAACGAACAATCGCACCTTGGATATTTTTATCATGCAGGGTTCTCCTTTAAATAAAGCGGCCAAGACAAGACGATTGCGCGTCCTGTCTTGACCGCCGGGGGTCAAATCTAATCTATTGCGCGGCATGTCCTCCGCCCGTCTCGGCTGTGCCTCCTGGACCTTGCGTCTTGTTGCCTCCTAAACCGAACACATGCACTTTCGGCTTCGTTCCGCCCGTGGTGAAGACGATGTATTCCTTGCCGTCGACCGTAAAGATCGATGGGGCTGCCTGCACGTTATCCCCGGACGTCTGGAACGTCCAGATCACTTTGCCCGCCTTAATATCGAGCGCATTGATCTTGCCGTCCAGCTCGCCGAAGAACGCCAGTCCCGAATCCGTGCTCGTCAAGCCGCCGCGCTGTGCATCCGTCGTCTTGATCTGGTAAGCTTGCTTGCCGGTATCCACGTTGATCGCGGTGACCGTACCGTATCCCTTGACGCCGGGCACCTCTCCCATCGATGTGCCGAAAGCTGCCGCACCGGGGACATCCGGGGTATCCGCTTCCGCCTCGGTCTTCGCCGATGTGTAGAGGGTAGGCGACTCGATGCCCGGAATCAAGACGTAATTCGTTGCGGGATCGTAAGATTCCGGCGCATAGTTTTCCCCTCCGAGCACGCCGGGATAGCTGATCGTGCCTTCGGTTGTAACTTCCTTCCTATCGATCTTGGCGAAAGGAACGCCGTCCCAGACGGTATCCCCCGTAGCTGCATCCCAAGCAAACCATAATCCCGACTTGCCGCCTTGCACGACAAGCTTCTTCTGCTGTCCCTTCACCGTGGCGTTGATAATCATCGGGGAGGCCGCCGCATCATAGTCCCACATATCATGGCTGACTTCCTGCTTGGCCCAAATCATCTTGCCGGTCATCGCGTTAACGGCCACGACCGAGTCGGTGTGCGGGTTCGCTCCCGGGCGATTGGCACCGAAGAAATCCGGAGCCGGATTGCCCGTCGCGAAGTACATAATGTCAGTCTCTTCGTCGATCGCAACGGGATTCCACACCGCTCCGCCTCCTTGGAACTTGCTGTTCGCCAGCCAATCCTGGCCTTTGGGCGGCACGATCCAGAACGGAGTATCCCAAGCCGGCGTCAAATCGCTCGCCTTGAACGCCGCAACGAAGCCTCTTACGCCGTTGTCGCTGCCGCTGCTTCCGATATAGACGTTGCCTTTGTAGTATTGGGGAGCGGTCGTCTCATAGTACCCGTTCTCGAGCGTAACCCCGTCGATAGAGTCGCCAAGCTTGACCATCTTCACCAGCGCGCCGGTCTTCTGATCCAAAGAGATCAGTGAATTGTCGACCGCCAGCATAAACACTTTGCCTTCTCCTACCGCTACGCCGCGATTCGCGATAATCCCCGCTTTCGAGAAGCCGGCAGCCTGCTCGGCCGACGGTTTCCAATGCCAAATTACATTGCCGGTCACGGCGTCTAACGCGAACACCTGATTCCCCGACGTCGTAAGGAAGATGACCCCGTCGACGACGACCGGATACGACTGATTCCCGTTTTTGACATCCGCGTCGAGCGTTTTCAAATCCGCGGACCAGATTACGCCCAGATCCTTGACGTTATCGATGGTGATCTCCTTGAAGGGGACGTGCCGGTTATTGGTCAGCGTATACCCATAGGAGCCCCAGTTATCGAAGCTGGTGCCGGTAACGCCTGCTCCGGACGTTGCGGACGGCGAAGTTGTGGTCTCCCCTGGCGTTGGGGAGGGTGACACATTGTTGTTATTGTTGTTTCCGGTACAAGCACTGAGCACCAACAATAAAGCAAGCGCCGCTCCGAATTTTGCATGCGGTTTTTTCACGGTTGTAACCCCCAAGATGAGTATGCGGTTTCGTGGTTCATGGAAGATCCAGCTTCATGCAGTTTCCGCTGAGTATGGTATTTCCAAACTAACGTAAATTATGTCAAAGGATACCCAGGACATAAATAAAGCCCTTCCGATTCCCTAATTGGGAAGCGAAAAGGCTGAATAACATACCTTCTGGCGTCAGGAGAGTAACGGGGCTAGCCTCCGCCCTTCTATGAACGGAATTCATAGTTGGCCGCGCTGTTCGCATCGAAGGCACCGACCGTCTCCTTGTTATCCTGCTTGTCGTAAAGCTTCCCGAGTTTCCAGCCGATCCCGATATTCACCACCGCCATCGCCGCATATAAGACAACGTCTCCCCAAGGCTCCGGCAGCAAGAGATCGGCCAGGAGCCAACCGCCGGTCATCGATACTCCCATCAACGCGCCCTTCATGGGCGATTTCAAGAAAGCTCTAGCCATTCGCACACCCTCCTGTTTATTCGCTTCACAAGTTCACGGTTCCCCTAAACCGATTGTATGTCGGGGACAAGAGCGATTATGCCGCGACTAAGCTCAGTATTCAACGAGCATAATAGCAAGGAAAAACTCTAGGAGGAATCTACGCTTCATGAAACTAAAATCCGTCAAGTTAGGTATGGTTCTCGCGCTAATCACCCTATTTGCGCTTAGCGCATGCGGTAAATCGAACAACAACAGCTCGAATTCGCAGTCTCCTTCGGCGCCGGCCTCGTCTCCGGCAGCAGCGGGAGGCGGAGCTACTAAGGAAGTCACGGAGCACGCCGTAAACTGGTCGTTCAGCGAACCCGAGATCAAAGCCAACGTAGGCGATACGCTTAAGCTCACCTTGAACAACGATAAAGGGGCTCACGGGCTGCAGATAGAGGATCTGGGCGTGGCGCTTAAGAACGGCGAAACCGCGACGATCAAATTGGACAAAGCCGGGACATACGATTTCCATTGCAATATTCAGTGCGGACAAGGCCATGACAATATGGTGGGGCAGATTATAGTCCAATAACTGAACTAGGATACAACCTAATCTTGATGCCTCGTTTGGCGAAACAAAAAAGCGGAATCCAATTGGAATATTGGAATTCCGCTTTTCAATGTGGAGTTCTTGTCACAGTCAGGGCTCTAAGCCTTTCACAAGCGTCAGCAGTAATTGTCTCACGAATTGAACTCTCGCTTCTTCCGGTTCATCTTCGCCTTGAAACTGCGTGTGAAATGCATGCTGAAAACATGCCCCGAGCATCAAATCCGCAACGCTGCGAGGATTCACGTCGGCATTCACTCTTCCGAGCTTTTGTTCGGCGCGGAATGCCCTCTATTGTTTCGATCGGCTTAAGTTCAATCCAAATAAAACGCAGTGACAAGCGTACATTTTAAGTAAACATAGTATTTCATCCAACCGTGATATGGGAGTCTCACATATCGTAACAAGTAGATAGTAGTACACCAGATTCGACATTTCGCCGGACTTGTCATTGGGAGGTCGATAGGAATGCCATCTCAAAGCGACCCTATGAACCCATTCGAGGAAGCCAAAGCACTCCATAATAAAGGGGTGGACGGAGACAAAAAAGCGGTAATACAAGCAAACGAGTTGCTTTTTAAGCTTCGTGCGACAGAGCCCGATGATGCGCGAATCGAAGCCTATTACGGCAGTACTCTCGTTCTATTAGGTCGGGATGCCGTTAAAATCCTGGAAAAGGCGGATAAGGCGGAAGAGGGATTAGACGCATTGAACCGGGCGATTTCTTTAGACGCCAACATTAAAGAAATTCGGTTTTTACGCGGGAACATTTGCCTGAGGCTGCCGGAGTCCTTTTTCCATTGCTCGAAAACGGCGATCGAGGACTTCACCTTCTTGCTTGACCGCTATAAAGAGAATTCCAGCTATCTTACTCAACAGCAAGTACGCGAAGTACTGCAGAATCTAAGTATAGCTTACCAAAATGCAGGACAACCCGACCAAGCGGATCTAGTTCTACAGCGTCTCAATCAAATGGATTGAAAGAATATAACAAATGAAAGAGAGGGGTGCGACCCTTGACGTTCGATGAGAGACTAGACAAGATTAAATCGTTGTATATAGAAGGCGCGAAAGGCAGCGCAACTGCGGTTCAAGAAGCAAATCAGCTTTCGGAACGGCTGCGACTCGATTACCCGGACAACCCTCATGTGAAAGCTTACCATGGCAGCATCATGATATTAATCGCTCGGGATAAAAAGAACCCGCTCGAAAAGTTGAGATGGTCGAAGAACGGCTTAAAGCTTCTCGACAAGGCGGTAGCTGCCGCTCCGAACGATAGTCAAGTCCGATATCTCCGCGGCAGGTCCGCATTCAAGCTGCCAGAGAAGCATTTTCAACGTACGAAGACGGCAATTGAAGATTATTCCTTCCTGATCGATCAGGAGTTGCACCAAGAAGGCCGTCTCGGCGCCATGGGCATCGACTACTCGAAACTAACCTACGAGCTTGGCGAGGCGTATAGCAGAATCGGTCGGAACGAGGACGCGGCCAAAGTCTGGACAAAGCTGGAGCAACAAACGGAGGATCTGGAACTCCGGCAGCTTCTTAGAGAACAGCTGCAATCCTTGGAAGGCAAACCCGCGGTCGAACAAATCCAAGCCAACACCGGCTTCGTATCGATCCTGATAGGAATAGCAGCTCTGACCACCGGCAATTTACTCGTCAATATTGCTGGAAAAGGGCTGAAAAAAACAGGGCTCTTTCAGGCTCCCAATAAGAAAAATAATATAAACAAAGAAGCTAGAGGTAAACCTCGCAATAACAAAAAACGGCACTAGAGTACTGCACAGAAAGGCGCTAGCCGTCAATCGGCCTAGCGCCTTTCTCTTTCTACTTAGCTCACGGCATCTAAAGCGATTTGCAGCACTTCCTCGATTGAGCGGGCGGAGCGGTTCCGTTTGATCAGCGCCGCACCGATCTTCAGCGCAATCCGCTGTGCTTGTTCACGGGCAACAGCATCCTCAATGCGCTCGATGTCCGCGACGTGGATAAAACCATGGACGCGACACACCATTTTCACACCGGCAAAGCCGATTGTGTCCTGCAGAAGTTTGGCCACGTACAAATCCTGATATCCTCGGGTCTTCGCCATCCGGTCGACAGGATGTCCGTTCCAAAGCGCTCGGAACTGTAGCTCGAATTGACTCCATAATTCGCGAACGCTATCCAGCAGGTAGCGGCGGTAATCGTCGCGCTCCTGCGCATCCTTGCTCCAACCCTCTTGGCCTGAATAGTTCAGCAACAAATTGGCGATGACTGTCCCGATATCGAAGCCCATCGGACCATAATAAGCAAATTCGGGATCGATGACCTTCATCGAATCCGGCTTGATGAAAATATTATCCGTATGCAAATCGCCATGCAACAGAGCTTGCGCTTTCGTCAGAAAGCTCTCCCGCAGTAGCGCGACCTCGAGATGAAGCTCCGTATCTGCCCAAATGCGCTCAACGGCATCTCGAATAGGAGGCTCGAATATATTCATCCGGGACTTCTTATAGGGAGCATCAAAGACGAGATCTTCGGTAATATTGCAAAGCTCCGGATTGATGAACGCTTTCACCCGCTGTTTCTTCTCTTGCAGGTCCATGGCCAAGTCCGATGTGAACAATAACGTTCGCGCCAAAAATGTTCCAATTTGCCCGCCGAACGACGGATAACGGCCCCGCTCCATCAGTCCGCGTCGCATGGGGACGTGATCGCTCAAATCTTCCATGACGATCAACGCCAAATCCGGCTCGTACGCGTATACTTTTGGCGTCAGATCAGGACAAAGCTCCCGTTGAATGCGCAAAGCTTCGCTTTCAATGCGTACTCTGTCCAGCGTCAAGGGAACCGATTCGCCGATCACCTTGATGTAAGGCAACGCCTGTTTCAGGATTAAGCCCCGCCCGGATGCCGAGTCCGTAATTTGAAACACGCGGTTGAGATTCCCATTGCCGATCTCCCGTGAACTCAGCTGCACGCCAGCCGGGAATAATCCTTCGATGCCGCGCGCATATTCGACCGCTTCCGCTTGTTCTAAGATGTGAAAGTTGCCCAATCTCGCATCCCTCCGATTATCGATACCTATCTTGTCTATATATTCAAATGGATACTTGATTACCTCAACGCTTGCGTAAAAAGCATATTCGACTCCGGCTCCCTGTGCGCGGAACGCCCCCGTTTAGTTCGATCTCAGTCAGGTAACCAATAAAAAAAGCAACCCAGAAGGTTGCTCGATCGTTCTGCTTGCGGTTCGACCAAATCGGATCTCTGAATCGAATCAGATAACCTTTCCGACATCATGCTGACCGACGATAAGCTTCACCGGCTCCAAAAAAACTCGGGTAATCGCCGGCTGCGTGATCAGATCAATCTCAATATCTTCGACTTTATAACGGGCCGGATAGTCTTGCCTTTTATCGTAAACCACTTCAAACTCATTCAATCCTAGATGATGTATAAGAACGGAGGAACCGATCGACAACGCTCCGCTTGCATACTCCCCGTGCTCGAACAACACTTCGGATATAATTTCCTCATTCATATCCACGATCGTCACCTTTTGACAAAATAGATAACGCATTTAATAACCTCTCCCTCTGCTCTTTGGTGTTGATCGACTTGTGCGAATCGTTCGCGCCATTCATCCTTATTATCGGATAATGATGGCAAATCTGTATAGAAAGATCGACAAAAAACGCAGTCCCATTGGACTGCGTGCGTTGTACTGTTTTGTAGACTTTTTTTATTCTAATGTTACAGCCATTTCAAGTTTATAGGTGACATCCAAAATGATCGGCGCGCACAAGATCACGGAGCCAACCGGGGATATTTCCATACCGGTCCCCATAAATAAGCTCGGTGGCGTAATGTTGATTCCGATTCCACGCGAAGCAAATATGGTCGCCGTATTCCCAATAATCATATTCATTAGCTCTTTAATGGCGCTCTTCGCCAAATCATCGAGAACCTTTAACTTACTCATATGCATCATGCTGCCTGCGATATGCAGCGCATCCTCAATAGACAATATTAAGTATACGGAACCGCGCATTTCCCCCGTTACTCCAACGCTTACAACAACGGAGTCTTGCACTTGAATTTCACGTTTAAGGTATGGCTTCCCTAGCTTTGCTGTCATATTTACGACTTTATCGCAAATATCCGCAGTCGTTTCAATGAAAGGATTGATATAGTTTACGTTCATCTTTACATGGCTCCCAAGTAAATCTCCAGTATTGTTGTTAGTTATCTATCGATGTACGCACCAACTGATGAAATTATTGGGCTTTGAACCACTGTTTATCTTACCATTTTATGATCGGTTAGTGAATAGTAGAGTTGTATCTCATTACTTTGCGGGGATCCCGGGTATTCTGCCTCCTGGCCTAGCGTTCATCTCCGTTTATTCCACGCCTTTGGCGTCTCCCCGTATGTCCGTTTGAACATGCGAATGAAGTAGCTGGGTTCCATTCCGAGCTGTTGCGCGACTTTGTCGACCATGATGCCGGAACCTTCTTCGAACAATTCCTTCGCCTTGCGCATGCGCAGTTGCAAAATATACTTCTGCGGCGTGACGCCGTAGCTGGCGACGAACAGTCGGTGAAAATGCTGCACCGAATAACCGACAGCCCTGGCGACGTTAGTCAGAAGCAGCCGTTCTTCGAAATGGTTGTGGATCAGCTTTACGGCGGCATCCAGATTGGCGTTGGGCTGGGCGACTTTGGAGTTTACCTTGTCGAACCTCCCGGCTGGTGCCGCTTCCTCCAGCAGGAACAAGAGCATATCGTAAACCCGCTTTGACGTTTCCCAGTAGGCATTTCCTCTGTTTAAGTCGATCAAGTGCCAGAGCGATGTCAGCTTATCCCAAAGGGGTTCAAATCGCGATATGCCGAACGGGGACAAGATCCTCTCCCCCAACATTTCGAGAATCGCTCCAGAAGCCTTTCCGTTAAAGGCGACGAAACCAAGCTCCCATCCTTCGCTTTCGTCGAGCGCCGAATACGAGTGACTTACACCCGCCGGGAGCACGTACGCCATTCCCGGCGTCAACAGCGCTTCTTTTTTTCCTTCCGCCTTAAACACGCCGCTCCCCTTATTACATAGAAACAATTGATGTTCCGAGTAGCCGTTTGGGCGGTCGATCGGCTTCTGGTCGTGGCTGCCAACGCAGATCGCGTAGAGCGGTACGTTGTTCTCCTTGTGCGCGATTTCCGCGAGAAGAAAAGGTAACATATATAAAATTCAACTCCATGTTAGGATCGTACGACTTTTGGAGAATAATCTTCTACCAGTATAAACGTCCGATCGCCTAACATGAAGATAGAAGCGAGAATAAGTCGATTATCTAAGGAGATAGAACAAATGAACCTCAAGCACCCGCCCGTCAGTCCCAAACTGCCCGTCCTGATGCACGGAGCCGACTACAATCCAGACCAATGGCTGCACGATCCCGCGATTTTAAAAGAAGATCTTCGGCTGATGAAGCTGTCCGGGTGCAACGTCATGGCCGTCGGCATTTTTTCTTGGGCAGCGCTCGAACCGTCGGAAGGCCGATTCGAGTTCGAATGGCTGGACGACGTGCTCGATTCGTTCGCGGCTAACGGCGTCTACGCCTGGTTAGCGACGCCGACCGGCGCACGTCCGGCATGGATGTCCGAGAAATATCCCGAAGTACTTCGCGTAGAGCCGAACCGGGTTCGCAACCTGCACGGCATGCGGCATAACCATTGTTACACCTCCCCGGTCTACCGTGAGAAAACCGCAATAATCAACGGAAAATTGGCCGAGCGATACGGTAACCACCCGGCAGTCGTCGGCTGGCATATCTCCAACGAATATCTCGGCGAATGCCACTGCGACCTGTGCCAGGAAGCGTTCAGACAATGGCTGCAGAACAAATACGGCACGCTCGAAGCGCTCAATTTCTCCTGGTGGACGTCGTTTTGGGCGCACACGTATACTTCTTGGGAGCAAGTCGTTTCGCCTGCGCCGCACGGTGAATTCGGCGTGCACGGCCACAATCTCGATTGGCGCCGATTCGTCACGGACCAGACCGCAGACTTCTGCCGGTTCGAAGTCGCGTCCGTGCGCAGCGCGAATCCGGCGCTGCCGATTACGACGAACTTCCATATGATCGAAAGCCTCGATTACCGCAAGCTGGCCGAAGAGATCGACGTCGTCTCTTGGGACGCGTACCCAACTTGGCACGACAAGAAGGACGACGCTGCGCTCGGTTCCCATTTCGCCTTTTACCACGACTTGTTCCGCTCGCTCAAGCGCAAGCCGTTCCTGCTTATGGAGAGCACGCCAAGCGCGACGAACTGGCAACCGGTCAGCAAGCTGAAGCGACCGGGCATGCACAAGCTTTCGTCGCTTCAAGCCGTCGCGCACGGCGCCGATTCGGTCCAATATTTCCAATGGCGCAAAAGCCGCGGTTCAAGTGAGAAATTCCACGGCGCCGTCGTCGACCACGTCGGGCACGAAAACACGCGCGTCTTTCGAGACGTGGCCGACTTGGGACGAACGCTAGCCGACCTATCAGAGGTCGTCGGCACTACGACGCCCTCGGAGACGGCGATCCTGTTCGATTGGGATAACCGCTGGGCGGTGAAAGACGCTCAAGGCCCTCGCAATTCCGGCATCCATTACGAGGAAACGGTCATGGCGCATTATCAGGCGTTCTGGAAGCAAGGCGTTCCGGTCGACATCGTTGGCTCGAATGAGGATCTTTCCTCTTATAAGTTGATCATTGCGCCGATGCTGTATTTGTGCCGCGAAGAAACGGGAAGGACATTGGAGTCGTTCGTGGAAAACGGCGGCACGCTCGTGACGACTTACTGGTCCGGCGTCGTCGACGAACGCGATTTATGCCACTTAGGCGGATTTCCGGGTCCGCTGCGGAAAACGCTCGGCGTATGGGCGGAGGAAATCGACGGTCTGCACGACCATGACGTCAATGGCGTGGTCTTGCCGGAAGGCAATGCTCTCGGCCTTACAGGCACCTTCGAGTCACGCGAGTTATGCGAGATTGTCCATTTGGAAACGGCTGAAGCGCTTGGTTATTACGCGGACGACTTCTACGCGGGGCAACCCGCTCTGACGGTCAACAAATTGGGCCGAGGACGGGCCTATCATATGGCGACCCGTCTGGGCGACGATTTCCTCTCCGCATTTTATCGGCAAATCGTGTTGGAGGCAGACATCTCTCGCGCGCTCGACACCGATTTGCCGGAAGGGATTACGGCGCAAGTGCGGACGGACGGGAGTTCTGATTACGTGTTCGTCATGAACTTCGGCGGCAAGCCCTACCGCGTGGAATTGGACGAGCGGACATACATCGATATGGAAACCGGAGAACCGACGGGCAGGCATCTCGATTTGCCTGTATATGAGGTGCGGGTGTTAAAGCGTGCAAATTGAAATCTAACCAATCGAGTAGATAGGGGCGGCAAGCCCCTGACCTCTCACACCACCGTACATGCGGGTCCGCATACG
>NZ_JBHSNC010000030.1:0-19560 GCF_042655785.1 Cohnella yongneupensis | reverse complement strand
ATCTTACCAAGGAGTCTTTTTGTTTTTCAAACTCGATATTTCTTCATTATAGGAATGCTGCCCGTTCGTATTATAAGGTCAACCAGTTCTTACTGGTTGATCCTTTTTTGTTTTGGTTGGAGGATTTAAGGTAGCCGGGTCGAACGTACCTGCCCGTGGGACTTGATCCCGAGAGCTATAATGTTCACCACTACTTGTCATGACCATGATTGAGGCTGGTTGGGACAAAGATCCCGTATCACCTGCGATGCTATGGAGCGACAAGCAAAGTCATAGGGGTTACCGGTAAATCACTTCAAGGAGAGATCGGATGAATCCTGTAATCGGGCTTGATATTTCAAAAGGAGAAAGCCATGGACAGACCTTTTTAGATCGGGGGAAACCTTTCAGAGGGACATTCCAATTCACCCATACACGAGACGGGCTTTTGCAATTGCTTCATGTGATTCAAGACGTTGAGCACGCTTCTGGTCAACGTCCAACGCTTATTCTTGAAGCGACCGGACATTATCAAAGTCCTGTCGTTCAATTCTTAGAGGAGCATCACTGTGTTTACATCGTGATTAATCCGCTCATTTCAAATCGACTAAGAAAATCAAATCTGCGTAAGGTAAAAACGGATGCTGCCGATGCTTATCTTCTAGGTGAGCTTCACTACAAGGAAGAGTTCGAACCGTTTAGAAAAAGAGGCGTGCAGCTACTTGATTTGCGCTATCTGACACGGCAATTTGAATCCTTCTCGAAAATGTGCGTGCAAACTAAATTACAATTCCAAGCTGTTTTGGATCAAGTATTCCCTGCCTACAAGGGCGTATTTGGGGCTATGTATTCAAGTGTTTCACTTCGATTATTATATGAATTTCCAACGTCATATTCGGTGTTACAAACCGATGAAGAGACGATTAAAACTAAGATCGAGACTCTTCTCACATCAAAACGAGGGCGTTCAGAGAACTGGATTAACGAGCGCACTCAGCGGCTGTTAGATGCCGCAAAACAAAATCCGTTTCAACAAACCTTGTATGCAAGCCACTTAATTAATCTGAGGATCTTAATCTCGATTATTCTTCAATACCAGGAGCATTAATCCAGTCGATTCCCGGTATCGGCCATAAAATTGCTGCAACAATTTTATCCGAAGTCGGGGAAGTCGACCGATTTGATCATCCAAAAAAGCTAGTCGCTTTTGCTGGTATTGACCCGAACGTCTTTGCTTCAGGCAAATTCACAGCAACTCGAAATCGAATCACCAAACGTGGTTCGCGACAACTTCGTTATGCGCTAGTTATGGCTGTCCAGTGCGGCCTGATTCGTTCGCGTAATACCCGACTGAAAGAGTTCTATGAACGTAAAAGAGCTGAAGGAAAGCCACATAAAATCGCTCTGGTCGCATGTGCTAATAAGCTTGTTCATTGGTTACATGCCATTATGAAGAGCAAAAAGACCTTTCGTGATGCATAACAAATCACCAATGGTATAACCTTCCAAGACGAGATAATTGAAGGGTTATTTGACGTGCTTATTTTTCAATATATCATATGAGCTCAGTTAACTTTACTGGTAATGTTAACAAGCTATTAGCTGGTATAGCGTAACGAACTGTTTAAGCGGTAACTTCGCTTACTGCGGTTAAGACTTTTCCAATAAAATATGGATTTCCCCAGATAATATAGCGCCCTTTCTTTGCTTCATCATCGTAGAAATATTGAAACTTGGCCTTTCCACGATGGGGATTAGTCTCATTCATATGCCACATTACGATTTCGGAGATTTTGATAGCTTCTGGTGTCCCTACATAGCAATCAAGGATAGTGCAAACTTGGAGCTTACCATCAATTTCACTATCAATGCCACGTAAAAATGTCTCAATATCATTAGTTGCTTTTCTTTTAAGGTTTTCAAATCGTCCACCAATAAACATTTCTGCATCCTCCTTTCGGATTCTCCATTCAGCACCAACTTTCGAAGCCTTAAGTTGTTTATCGTGAATGTAGCGTCTAACTGTTCTTGGATGCAGGTCAAGCATTTGTGCGAACTGGTCAACGGTAAGGAATTCAGCTATCTCTATCACCTCCAAATGTCCGTATAATTACATATTATTCTACGTTGTCACTTTTGTAAATCATTAGAAACATTAGGTTGGACTGGCAACCCCCCCTACCTGTTACTTCAACAAACAAAAAGAGATGCCGCGTAGCAACTCCTTTTTCCCACCGACAAAGGCTTCGTTTTTCTGGCACGTTACTTCAGCATTCAAATAGAACTACTTGTTTGATATTAATTCGTACAAGGTATGCACGTCGCAACTAAGGGAATCAGCTATCGATATTGCGACTTTAAGCGGCATCACTCTTTTATTTTCAATAAAGTCATAAATTCGTTCAGGTTTAAAAAGCAGCTCTTTCGCCAACGATTCCGCTGATATTCCTGATTCCAGTAATCGTTCATGCAGTAAGCAACGTCCAAGTTCGAATTTCAAAGTAGTGATGACCTCCAGAGTACGATAATATTTTTACCTTAAGCGTTTTCCATTGTTAGCGTAAATAAACATTAAAGGGGAGCTACGACGAAGGCAAAGAACACCAAAATAAAAACAAGCAATGGATCTGTTCCATCGCCGCGCACACATACCGTATAATCACCTACGCTTCTACGTACTAGCAACTCCTCAACTATCGTTCCCCGTTAGGAGTTTAATGACGACACCAGACTCATTCCCTAAGATTACCCATGCTTTTGATAAGAAGGTAAGCCTGATCAAGGGTCTGTTTAACGATTTCCGAAGCTGATTGATCTTGGGATAACCTAAGACCTTGGCCCGCCCAGAGTGACATATACTCTGGGTTACCCACTTTAGAGGCCGCCTGGCGAATATCTCTCGTCAAAGCATTTTGAATCGGGTAGGCGGGGATAGTCCCCTCATAGAAATGCATATTCTTCATAAAGTCAGTGAGAATGCCACGTGCAGCTTTGCCCGAATAGAAATTTGTAACCTCAGTTGAATCTTCTTTTGATGAAAGTATCTTCTGCTTATGGACTGCATGCGCCCCACTTTCAATGCTTGCTAAAAAAGCGGTGCCCATTTGTACTGCGGAAGCCCCTAATGCAAGGCTTGCAACAAGCCCACGCCCGTCCATGATGCCACCCGATGCAATAACAGGAACTGACACATGATCCACGACCTGAGGAACAAGTGCCATAGTACCAATCAGTGCGTCTGCGGTGCTCGGTAAGAAAGAACCGCGATGTCCTCCTGCCTCACTTCCTTGGGCTACAACTGCGTCTACTCCTGCGGCTTCTAAAGCGATAGCTTCATCGACTGTCGTTGCTGTGCCAACGACAAACATCCCTTGTTGTTTCATGGATTGAATGACGTCGTGCGACGGTATGCCAAAGGTGAAACTAAAAACGGAGACATATCCTTCAAGCACAGCTTGTACTTGTTCTTCGAACGACTCCACAAACTTCGGAATCGATGTACTTGGAGCAATGCCAACCTCCATGCGATATTTATTAAGATAATCATTCATATTAGCAATGGTGTCTTCGGGTGTGCTCGGTTGCTCGGGTACGAACAAGTTTACACCAAAGGGACGATCTGTTCTTTGCTTTATCTCCCTGATCGCATTTCTGATTTGCTCAGCCGATAAATAACCTGCACCGAGGCTTCCTAACCCTCCAGCGTTTGATACTGCTGCAACTAAATCTGGCGTCGTCGGACCACCTGCCATTGGTGCTTGAAGAATAGGGTATTCAATATTAAGTTTGCGTGTCAGTTCCGTATTCATTATCTCGAACTCCTCTGGGCTCCTTTTTATCAAAACCCTTGTTCTAAGTTTTACAAATATGATAGCACGAGTTGGTACTATTCTGCCCGTTAGCGGAGAAAACAAAAACAGTTGCCGAAGCAACCGCTGTTTTACTATCGTGTCCCGTTAGCGTAATGCCTCCAGCCTCTTTGCACGTTCAAACGCATTATGTAAAAACTCTTTAGCCGATAGATTCTCATAATCCCAATTCATGGCCTCTATTGCGGTCGCTCCTGAATAACCCGTCTCCGCAATTTTTTTCATTGTTGTAGACCAATCAGTCGTCCCGTCAAAGGGTAACCCGTGTTGGGCATAACTTCCGTTATTATCATGTAAATGTAGTGCCATCAACCGGGAACCGTACTTGGATAATAGATCATCGCCCGGATAGAAGCGGTAGTGATGTCCGCAGTCGTAACAGAATCCGATACGCTGGGAATCCACTTGCTCCAATACATATGCCAAATTGGAAAGGTTCTTTACATTCTCCAATGCAACATTGACGCCAAGCTGTTCAGCTTCTTCAGTGATTCTCTTAATTCTATCCAGGCCCAATGCATTATATGGAATGTCTTCGTGGGGCATGTGCACCACCATTGTCGGAATCTCGAATTCCGCGCAATCTGCAACACATTGCAAATAACACTCAGTAGCGGCTTCACCGTCCAGATTATCATGCCAGAGGTTGTTTTCGTGTATGACAGGCGCGTGGATATTTTCTATAAACAGACCCGCTTCTCTCGCAATTTGCGGGCCGTTACGGTAATCGTTCCGCCCAAAGCAGTCCCGACCAAAGTCATCGCTCCACCATAATAAAACGCCATCAAATCCGGCTTCTTTTATTAACTGATAAAGTTCTTTATTCGGCTGTTTATAGCCAAACCAATCATATATGGTTATCATAAGCCTCTTCCTTTCCTAATAATTGGTTCTTGTGAGGCTATGTTATTATTCAATTAATTACTTAGCAAACCTCTTTGAAGTGAGCGTCTAATTTTCTTGTTTACATGGAACGTATTTCGGTATTTTGATCAAGCAAAAAACCGCCCTAATTGGGCGGCTTTGGGTTAGGCTGAAGCGTTAGTTGAGTTCTTCTTCATTTGCACATATGCCAAATGCTTAGCTTTTACTTCATCAGATACATCCGTAAAAGGCATGAGTTTATCAATAAATTCTGAGCAACGGGAATCACTTAGTGATATCTCCGATTGTGTTACGATTTTCTCCAACGTTTCCTGCAGCAATTGATGCTTAGTAATAAAGACATCAGGCGAACTCCATTTTACTAAGTCAATATTACACTGATCACCAAATGCAATAACAGAATAGCAGGGAACTCCATCTATCGCAGTACCGAAGAATCGTCATTTCCAACGATAACACCGCGATAGTTTTTTGATTCAACTACATAGATACCGCTTGTATGGACTCCGATAAGATCGACCTCTGTATAGGCATCCCTGTTGACCGGCACGTAAACGGATAGAGAATTTGCATCTTGGGATCAAAAGAGGAGAAATGCTCTGCAACTATTCTTTCGCCGATTTCACCAGAGCTGTGATCTCGCATCCATTTACGCCTTTCTTCAGCATCTTTACTTTCTTGATCCCTTCTCATGGCTTCCAGCCGCCAAGCATCCCTTTGTTCCGGAGATGCTTTAACTGACCCCGTTTGCGACCCAAATATGCCGGAAAACACTGAGATTAGTATAATACCTCCAAAGACAATCAATAACACTAACATGCTGACAACTCCTATATGACAGATGGTTCCATTGTAATTGAAAGGAAGCATTTTCTAAATAGAACAAATGAAAATAGGTCTGTTAATTCACTAAGCGGAACGCGCAATTCGGAGAGAAAATGTCCCGTGAAATGCATAAAAAACTGCCGCAACCCTCGCGACAGTTCTCTACTTTATAACTTGATTTCTTTTCACGCCTCAATATTTCCGATTATGCACTTCGCGCTCCGCCATCTGCTCGGTAAACACGCTCTCCGCCGGCACGATCCGCTTGGGCAGCGTCCGTCCTTGGATAATCTCGGTAGCCGCCTGGATCAAGTTCGGCCCGAGCAACGGATTGCATTCGACCACGAGGTTGATCTTGCCTAGCGCTAACATTTCCAATGCTTTGCGCGTCCCGTCCACGGAAATAATGACGATATCTTTCCCCGGCTTCAGACCGTACTCCTCGATCGCTTCGATCGCGCCGAGCGCCATGTCGTCGTTGTGAGCGAACAGCACCTTGATCTCTTTCCCTCGTTCCTTCAAAAACCGGCGCATTGTTTCTTTGCCCTTCTCGAAGGTGAAGTCCGCGAAGTCGCTCTCCAGGAAGACAAAATCGGAATGTCCTTCGATCGTATCGCGGAACCCTTTGCCCCGTTCGATCGAAGGCGACGAGCCTTCCGTTCCTTTTAACTCCGCGATTCCGATCGGTCCAGCCATATCTCTCGTTTTGTCCAAAAAATATTTGCCCGCTTTACGGCCCTCTTCATAGAAGTCGGCTCCGATGAAGGTTACGTACAGCGAAGAATCTTGCACGTCGATGGAACGGTCGGAAATGATGACAGGAATGCCCGCGGCCTTGGCCTCTTTGAGTATCGGCTCCCAGCCAGATTGGATGACCGGGGCGATGGCGATGACGTCCACCTTCTGCTGGATGAACGACCGGACCGCTTCGAATTGCTTTTGTTGGGACGACTCCGCGTTCTCGAACTTCAATTCGACGCCCGCTTCTTGGGCCGCGCCTTTAATAGATTCGGTATTCGCGACTCGCCAGTCGCTCTCCGAGCCTAGCTGCGAAAAGCCGAGCACGATCGGCGAAGAGGGCAGTGGATCGACGTCGGTGTCGCGATCGGATATCCCGTCCGGGATGACGGACGTCGCAGACGCCGTGCTGGACACGGTTGAATTAGCGTCATCGTCGCACCCCGACAGAAGGAGCATGAGCGCAATGACGATCGCCCCGAGAACGCTGCCGTTCCAACTTTTCCGATTTCGCACGGATCATTCCACCCTCTGGATGTTAATCGTTCGTGTCATTCCTTAAGACTCCGTTATCATTATAAATGAAAACGTTGCGTCTGTAAGGACAATCTGTCCTCACGGACAAGAAGACGAAGCAGACGTAGGGCCTCCTCGTAATCCGGGCAGCTTGCAGGCTCCGCCGGGGGACGTGTTACAGCTTCTGGGTAGCTTGCCGCGCGCTCAGCACGCGTTGGAACAGAATGAACAGGAACAACAACAGCCCGATAACGATCTTCGTCCACCACGAGCTAAGCGTTCCTTCGAAGCTGATGATCGTCTGGATGACCCCTTGGATCAGTACGCCGAAGAACGTGCCGAAAATATAACCGACGCCGCCGGTTAGCAGCGTTCCGCCGATAACGACGGAGGCGATCGCATCGAGCTCTAGCCCCATCGCGTGCAGCCCGTAGCCGGACAGCATGTAGAAGGTGAACACGACGCCGGCGAGCGCGGAGCAGAATCCGCTGAGCGTATACACGGCGATTTTCGTGCGCGCGACCGGCAAGCCCATGAGCAAAGCCGACTGCTCGCTTCCTCCGAGCGCGTAAATATTGCGACCAAACCGCGTGTAATGCGCGATGTACAAGCCGGCAGAAACGACGATCAGTGCGATTAGCACGCTGATCGAGATGAAGCTTCCGCCCGGCAAATGAATTTTCGTCTGCGCCATTTTCGCGTAGAACGGATCCTCGATCGTAATCGTATTGATACTGATCACGTAACAGAGTCCGCGGGCCAAGAACATGCCTGCGAGCGTAACGATGAACGGTTGGATTTTGAAGTAATGGATAACCGCGCCCATTCCCCAGCCGAACAGGGAACCCATGACCAGCACGAGCGGAATGACGATCGCCGGGGACCAGCCGTGATCCTGTACGAGGCTGGCCGACACCATCGTCGTGAGCGCGATGACCGAGCCGACGGAGAGATCGATGCCGCCCGTCACGATGACAAGTGTCATGCCTACCGCAACGATCAGTAGAAACGCGTTATCGATAAGAAGATTGAATATGACCTGCAGCGAGAAAAATCCGGTATATCGGAACGCTCCCGCGAGGAACATGACCGCGAACAAGAACACCGTCACCGCGATGGACAAATACTTTTGCTTAAACATGCTTGACGACCTCCCGCTCGGCCGGATACCGGCGCGTTTTCCAGCGTTGAACGAGCGTCTTGCGGAACGTCTCCGACTGGATGAGGCAGACGACGAGCACGACGAAAGCTTTGACGACGAGCGTAATTTCCGGAGGCACGCCGATCATGTAAATCGTCGTCGTCAGCGTCTGGATAATAAGCGCGCCGATCACAGTGCCCATCAAATAAAATCTGCCGCCCGTTAACGACGTTCCGCCGATTACGACGGCCAAGATCGCGTCGAGCTCGTACCAAAGGCCGGCATTGTTGCCGTCGGCGCTCGATACGTTGGAGCTAAGAATAAGTCCGGCGATCGCCGCGCACAGCCCGCAGAACAAGTACACCGCGATCAGAACGTACCGCGAGCGAATGCCCGCCAGACGGCTTGCGTTCGGATTGCGTCCGACGGATTCGATGAACAATCCCAGCGCCGTACTGCGCGTCAAAAGCCCGGCTATGACGAATACGGCGGCGACGATGAAGATCGAGAACGGAAGACCGAGCAGCGAGCCCGAGCCGATGTACCCGTAGGAATCGCTCGTAACGGTGATGATTTGACCCGAAGTAATCAACTGGGCGATCCCTCTTCCGGCAACCATCAGAATAAGCGTCGCGATAATCGGCTGAATGCCGATAACCGAGACGAGCAAGCCGTTCCAAAGCCCCAGCACTAGCGCGATTCCAAGCGCAAGACCGATTGCGGTCATGACAAGTCCGAGCGCGCTCTGATCAGCGCCTTTGCTGATCGTTAGGCAAGCCATCGCGCCCGAGATCGCGACCACGGAGCCTACCGATAGATCGATGCCGCCCGTCGCGATGACGAGCGTCATGCCGATCGCCACCAGAATAAGCGGCGAGCCGAAATTCAGAATATCGATCAGCGTGCCGTAGAGATGGCCTCCGCGGACTTGAATCGTATAGAAGTCTTCCGGCGAATAGAACAAATTGAACAGCAGCAACGCGGCCAGCGTCGCTAGCGGCCAGAACAAATGATGCCGATGTATACGCACTTAAGTCACCCTCCCGCGATTGCCTGCATCACTTGCTGCTGGCCGATGTCGTCTTGCATTTCCTTTACTTTTTTGCGGTCGCGCAGCACGACGATCCGGTCGCTGACGCGAACGACTTCCTCGAGCTCCGAGGAGACGAACAGCACCGACATCCCTTGCTGCGCCAAAGACAGCACGAGCTTCTGGATTTCGGCCTTCGCTCCGACGTCGATGCCCCGCGTAGGCTCGTCAAGTATGAGCAGCTTCGGCTGGGTTATGAGCCAACGGGCCAGGATAACCTTCTGCTGATTGCCTCCGCTCAAGTTTTTGACCAGATGCTCCGGATTCGGCGGATTAATGTTCAGCATCCGAATGTACTGCTCCGCGAGCTCGTCTTGCTTCTTGCGCGGCATTCTTCGCAGCCAGCCGCGCGTTGCTTGCATCGCCAGCACGATATTCTCGCGAACGGTCAAATCGTCGATGATGCCTTCCGTCTTCCGGTTTTCCGGACAGAAGGCGATGCCCTCGTCGATTGCCTGCCTAGGCGAATGAATCCCGTCCGCGGTACCGTTCAGCTGCAACCGCCCTTGGTCCGGTCGATCCACGCCGAAGAACAAGCGCGCCATCTCCGTTCGGCCGGAGCCGAGCAGGCCTGCCAAGCTGACGACCTCTCCTTTGCCGAGAAGCAGATCGAACGGCTCGATCGCTCCCTTGCGCCCGAGTCCGATCGCTTCGAGCAGCGGCTCTTGCGGTCCCGAGCGCTCTACGCTGCCGGCTTTCGGCAACTCGCTAAGCAACTCCAGCTCCTTGCCGATCATCTTAGACACCAATTCTATGCGGGGTAGCTGCGTCGCCTCATACTCCCCGACAAATTCCCCGTTACGGAGAATGGTTATTCGATCCGAAATTTCGTACACCTGGTCCAGGAAGTGGGTGACGAACAAAATCGCCAAGCCGTCTTCCTTGAGCTTGCGCATGATCTTGAACAACTGCTGTACTTCGTTGCGGTCGAGGCTCGACGTCGGTTCGTCCAATATGAGCACCTTCGCCGAGATGTTCAGAGCTCTGGCGATCGCAACCAATTGTTGAATCGCGACCGAATACATGTACAGCGGCTGCGTGACATCGATCTGCAGCAGCAGCCTGTCGTGGAGCAACTGCTCCGCCTTGCGGTTCATTTCTTTCCATAAAATGTGTCCGAAGCGGCGCGGCTCTCTTCCGATGAAAATATTTTCCGCGACCGTTAAGTTCGGACACAAATTGACCTCTTGGTAAACCGTGCTTATTCCCGCTCCCTGCGCTTGCTCCGGACTTTGAATCGTAACCGCGCGTCCCCCTAGCTCCACGTCGCCCCGATCGATTGAATAGACGCCCGTAAGCACTTTGATCAACGTCGACTTGCCGGCCCCGTTCTCCCCCATCAACGCATGGACTTCGCCCGGAAAGAGACGGAAATCTACTCCGTTCAGCGCCTTAACGCCGGGAAAATGCTTATAAATGCCGCTCATTCGCAAATACGGCGCCCGTTGTTGTCCGTCGTTCATGTTTGACACCCTCTCCCTTAAGAGAGAAAGCCGCTCCGGGACGGATACCCGGCAGCGGAGCGGCTTATCTCTTCGTTATCGCGTTCGGCTAATTAATATTTGCGGTTCGGGAGCGCTTCCTTCGCTTGCTCCGAAGTGAACGTGCCGTCTTCGGTCACGATGCGCTTAGGCAGGTCTTTGCCCGCGAGCAAGTCTTTGGCGGATTGCATCAGCAGCGGTCCGAGCAACGGGTTGCACTCGACGATGTAGTTGATTTTTCCGTCGGCTGCGGCTGTCATGCCGTCTTTAACGCCGTCGATGGAGATGATTTTGATGTCTACGCCCGGTTTCAGGCCTGCAGCTTCGATCGCTTGAATCGCGCCGAGCGCCATATCGTCGTTGTGGGCGTAAAGAACGTCGATATCTTTGTTCGCTTTCAAGAACGCTTGCATAACTTCTTTGCCTTTGGCGCGGGTGAAGTCGCCGGTTTGGGAAGCGATGATTTTCAGGTGCGGGTTAGCGGCGATCTTCTCGCCGAAGCCTGCTTTGCGGTCGTTCGCCGGAGCGGAGCCCGTCGTGCCTTGAAGCTCGACGATGTTAACGTCTTCCGTCGCGTCTTTGTATTGATCGACGAGCCAGTCGCCTGCGCGGCGGCCTTCTTCGACGAAGTCGGAGCCCATGAACGTTACGTACAGCGAAGTGTCTTTGGAATCTACGGCGCGGTCGGTCAGGATAACCGGGATGCCTGCGTCTTTAGCTTCTTTAAGCACCGTATCCCAGCCCGATTCTACGACCGGGGAGAACGCGATGACGTCGACCTTTTGCTGAATGTAAGAGCGAATCGCTTTGATTTGGTTCTCTTGTTTTTGTTGCGCATCGGAGAATTTCAGGTCGATGCCCGCTTCTTTCGCCGAATCTTGGATCGATTGCGTATTCGCCGAGCGCCAGCCGCTCTCCGCTCCGACTTGGGCGAAGCCCATCACGATTTTTTTGTCTCCGGCTGCTTCGGACGCAGGCGCATCGCTGCTGGCCGCAACCGATGCCGCCGGCTCTTTGCTGGCATCCGCATTGTTATTATTGTTGTTTTTGCCGCATGCCGCGGATACGAGCACCATGGCCGACAGGACTAGCAAGACCCCTAATTTAGCTGTTTTCATCATCTCTTTCCTTACCTCCCATGTAGTTCGCCAACGTCTTATCCGGTGGCGTGATGCCATTATAAAACGCTTTCAAAAGCGCAAGATACGGAGCTTCGCGTGAATTCGATGTGTTCTTTTGGGCATTTTCGGCGGACCGATTCGGCGTTGGTTTGTTTTCTTGTGCGTAAATTGGACTTTTCCGGTAATGTCAGCGTTTGCATAGATCGATAGGCATCCATTTGCTATAGTAGAAATGGAATTGTAATCGCATACACACCGGAAAGGGCATGGCCAGCCTATGAAGCTAATCCGATTGACTAGCATGCGCGCCAAAATGCTGATCATGTTCGTAACCCTAACCTCGATTCCTTTGATCGTCGTAGGACTGCTCTCCTATCAAAAGTCGTACAACACGGTGTCCGGACATAGCAAAGCGTCGACGATGCTAGCGGCCAGCCAGCTCGGGAGAAATATCGACGTCTTGTTCGAGGACGCGGGCAAGCTGCTGGAGCTAGGCAAAAATCCGCAAGTCATCCGGTTCCTCTTCTCCCAAACCGACACGTACGACGATGCCAAAGAGATTCTTAACACCTTCAGTCTCTATCGGGAGACCTACAAGTACGACAGCGTTCTTAATATTACGATGGTCAATTTGTACGGCCGGGGAATCAGCGAACGCAAGGGCGTCTTCCAGATGGATCGCAATCCGATGCGCAACCCACATTTTCAAGAATTGATGAACCGTCCCGACGAAATTTTGAATATCCCGCCTACGGATTCGTCTCCGCTCGACCGGTTGGACGGCTTCGATTATCCGCGGCAGAACGTAATCTCTATTATGACGGCCGTCAAAAACGGCATAACGCACGAGGTTATCGGATACATCGTTATCGATCTCGTGGATACGGGGCTCGAGCAGTACCGGAACAACGTGATCATAGGTAAGACCGGTTTCTTCTACGTAACGGACCGAACCGGTCGTCCGATCTTCTATCCGGCAAACAAGCCCGATGCGTTCAAAATGGTAAATAATCTCGATCTGTCCGCCAATCTAGCGAAAGCGCAAGCGAGTTACGTAGATTCTACGTCCGGCAAGCCGAAGTTCATCGTCTTCACGACGTCGTCGATGACCGGTTGGAAGATCGTAGGCGTCGTCCCGCTGCAGGAAATTATGGTCGAGGCCAATTCGATTCGCCAGCTGATCATTATCAGCGTCGCCCTTAGCATTATTTTCGCTATCGCGCTTAACTTCTTCATCACGGCCCGCCTTACCCGCCCTGTCCAACTGCTTAAGAACAAAATGCGCCAAGCCGCTTCCGGTTACTTCGACGCTAAGGTCAAGCCGACGGGACATGACGAAATCGCCGACCTAGGCATCAGCTTCAACACTATGCTAGAGAAAATCAACGATTTGATAGACCAGCACGTCAAAGAGCAAGACCATATTCAGAAGGCGGAGCTCCGCACGCTGCAGGCGCAAATCCACCCCCACTTCCTCTACAATACGCTCGATTCGATCGTCTGGATGGCGGAAGCCGGCAAGAACGACCAGGTGATCCTGCTCGTGCAGGCGCTCTCCCGGTTTTTCCGAAGCAGTCTCAATAGAGGGCTCGACTGGATCCCGCTCAAGGAAGAATTGGAGCATGCCCGCAGCTATCTCGTTATCCAACGCGTGCGTTATCGGGACATTCTCGATTTCGAAATCGAAGCGCCGAATTTTCTGGACGATTGCCGGATTTTGAAAATGACGCTGCAGCCGATCGTCGAGAACGCGCTGTATCATGGCATTAAAAACAAACGCGGCAAAGGGCTCATACGCATCTCATGCGAGGAAGCTTCGAATCAGGAGCTTCGCATCGTCGTCTCCGACAACGGAATCGGTATGAGCGAAGAGCGGTTAGCAAAGTTGCGCGAGCAGCTCAGCCGGCACTTTATCCCCGAAGAGACGACGGGATCGGAAGTATCGGGCGGCTTCGGGCTTCATAACGTCGCCCAGCGGCTCCGTCTCTATTACGGGGAGTCTTATAAGATCGAAGTAGACAGCGTAGACCGGGAAGGCACGACGGTGACGTTCCGAATTCCTAAGCAAAGGAGATGACAAGGCGATGAAAAAAGTAATGCTGGTCGACGACGAAATCGTCATTCGGGAAAATATCAGGGATTGTGTCGATTGGGAACGCGAAGGCTTCGTCTATTGCGGAGACGCCTCCGACGGGGAGCTTGCGCTGCCGATGATCGAATCTCTCATGCCGGACATTCTCATCACCGACATTAAGATGCCTTTCCTGAACGGCCTGGAGCTTAGCGCCATCGTTCGCAAAAGAATGCCGGATACGAAAATAATTATTTTGAGCGGCCACGACGAATTCGAGTACGCGCGTTCGGCGCTGCGGATCGGGATCGAGGAATATTGCTTGAAGCCGATAAGCGCTACCGATCTGGTCGGCGTTCTCCGCAGCGTCAGCTTGCAGATCGATAAGGAAAGAAGCGAGAAGGAACGGCTCGAATCGTTGCGGCTGAGCGAGACCGGAAGCCAGTCGCAGTCCCGGGAGAAGCTGCTCGCCGACATTTGCACCGGCATGATCACGACGGCGGAAGCACTGGACACGGCGTCCGCGCTGTCGATCAATTTGATGGCCCGCTACTACGCGGTCGTCATCACGGACATCCGTTGCAGCGTTAGCCAGTCCGCGTCGCTCGATTACGGTATCGTGGAGCACGCCGAAGAACGACTGCGGCAGAAGCTGTCCTTGGGTGCGGAGACGTTGGAATTCAGACGCAGCCGAACCGAAAGAGTGTGGATTCTGAAGCACGATTCGTTGCAGAAGCTCGATGCGGCGCTGGATTACGTTCAGAATGAGCTAAAGACGAATATCGAAGCAACCGCGGGCTGCTGTCTGAGCCTCGGAATAGGCAATATTCACGAACGGCTGCAGCATGTCCACTCCTCCTACTTGGAAGCCGACGAGGATAAGCATTGGAGAAGATTATTGCAGTCCGCGCAAAACCGATGGTCGCTGCGCACGGGAGACGGCGCGCCGGATCCTTCCGTCTATCTCGACCGCCAACGTTACGTCGAATTTCTGAAGATCGGCTCCCCCGCCGACATCGGCGCGGTCGCGAAGTCGCTCTCCGAAGGGCTGCGCAAAGTCGATTGGCGCAGCGACTTGTACGGGTTCTATATGCTCAACGACTTGACGCTCGAAGTGTTCCAGACGGCGAAGAGCATGTACCGCAATCTCGATGGCGCGGAAGCTTCGTTGCAACGATTCCAACAAATGATCGGGGACATCGCCTCATGGGAGGACGCCTCCCGTTACCTCGCGAAGCTCGCCGAGCAGTTCTGGCAATGGCGCAACGGCGCCGCCGACCGCTATGCGGATATGTTGGAGCAAGCGAAGACGTATATCCTCCGGAATTTCGGTCAAGATCGGTTATCGCTGCAAGACGTCGCCGACCACGTATGCGTAAGCGCCAGTCACCTTAGCAAAGTGTTCAGCCAGGAAACCGGCCAGACGTTCATCGAATTTCTGACCCACGCGCGTATACGACGGGCGATGGAGCTGCTGCAGACGACGAGTGACAAGTCCTACGAAATCGCGCACCAAGTCGGCTATAGCGATGCCCATTACTTCTCCAACCTGTTCAAAAAAGTAACGGGCATGACGACCAAAGATTTCCGCAAGCAAGGGCGGACGGACGCGGCGAGCGCAGATTGGGAAGGAGCAACGAATGAAGCAGGCGGAATGGCTTAAAATATGCGGCCTTGTCCTACTGATTGGCATACTGCTCGTGACGGGAGGATGCAAATTCGCGCTCGGAGGCATTGGATCCGATACGGATGACTCGGGCAAGAACGCTAAGACGGACGTCGTTACTACGGTTACGGCAGGCCAGACTGCGGCCATGAGGTCTCCCGTCCCGACTACAGTCGCTGCCGATCATCTTACGTTCGGTATCATCTATCCGATGGCCCATCCTTTCTACGAGATGATTACCGAATACGCCAAAGAAGCCGCCGCCAAGGAAGGCGTGCAGCTCATCGTCAAAGCGCCGGACGAAGCGAACTTGGAGCAGCAAATTCGGATGATGGAGACGTTGATCAAGCAGAAGGTCGACGGCATCGCCATCGATCCCGTCGACAAGTTTGCCCTCGCTCCGGTTATCGATAAAGCCATTCAAGCGGGCATCCCGGTCATCTGCTTCGAGTCGGATTCGCCCAAAAGCCGCCGCCTCGCCTATATCGGCTCCGACAATCGTCAAGCGGGTGAGCGAATGGGCAAGCTGCTCGACGGTTTGCTGGAGGGCAAAGGCATGGTCATCATGGAGACCGGCATGTCCGGTATGACCAGCTTGGGCGAGCGCTTGGACGGCTTGCTGAATTACTTGAACCGCCAGACCGAGATCCAAGTGCTCGAAGTGCGCTACAACGAAGGCAAAGAAGCCGCCGCGCTGTCCAATCTCGAACAGATGATCGAGGCGCATCCCCACTTCGACGCTTTCGTCGCGCTCGACGTCATGTCCGGATCGGCGTCCGTGCTCGTCTGGAAAGCGAGCGGGTTGGATCGGTACGCGCTTACGTTCGGCATGATGCCGGAAATTCAGCAAGCGATCGACAACGGGCAAATTACGGCCGCCGTCTCGCAAAACGAGAAGCAATGGGGCGAGCGCATCGTTACCCGATTGCTGGAGGCGACCCAAGGCAAGTCGATACCGCCGTTCGACGATATGGGAACGACGGAGACGCCGGTAGATAACGGATAGCGGATAGCGGGAAAAACAATGGCGGAATCCCAAATCTCATCGAAGATGACTCAGCGATCCCCCCCCCCGTGAAGGTGAGCAAACCGTCTCTAACGGAACTGACAGCTCTTATTGGATGGAAAAACTCAACTTTCATATTCTAACGGAGCTGAGCGACTCTATTGGTCTATTTACTAGCTTCGGGACTGTGATTTGAACGGAATAGAGGCTTACAGTTCCGTTAAACACGCAAGGAGGCGTTAAACATAGGAATAGAGGCTGTGAGTTCCGTTAGAATTGGTCGAGTATTTATTATCTGTAAAAAATCAGCATAGGACTTAAAAAAACAGGATGGAACGGATTTAGATCCTGCTCCATCCTGTTTTATCATATTCGCTTCCGATTACGCCTTCGGCTCCAGTCTAATAACGACGACGGATGCCGCAGGCAAGTTCAGCTTGAGCTTGCCGTTCTGTAGAGCCGCATCGTTATACGGCTGCGGTGCCACGGTGTCGGGTTGCTCGAACGTATTGTGCGCATGGATCGCGCCAGCCGACAGCAGCTTACCTGAGCAAGCATACGCGCCTTCCGTTCCGCGAAGCTCGAGATCGACGTCCGCTCCCTCGGTCGGATGAAGGTTGTATAAGCTGACGTGAACGATGCCGTCCTTCTTCGAAGCCGTTACGCCCACTTGCGCAAGGGAACCGCTCTCACCTTCGATTACATACTGCCCGAATTCGCCGTGGACGGCCAGCGCTTCCGCGTCCTGATGCGCTTTGTACATTTCCATGACGTGATACGTAGGCGTGAGCAGCATTTGCGCGCCTTCGGTCAACACGACGGCTTGCAGCACGTTGACCATTTGAGCCAAATTCGCCATTTGCACGCGTTCGCAATGCTTGTGGAAAATATGCAGATGAACCGCCGCTACGAGCGCGTCGCGCATCGTATTTTGCTGATACAGGAATCCGGGATTCGTGCCCGGCTCGACGTTGAACCATGTGCCCCACTCGTCGACTATGATGCCGACTCGCTTGCTCGGATCGTAACGATCCATTACGGTGCTGTGCCGGGTAAGCAGTTCGTCCATATGCGAGGCCTTCCGCAGCGTGACGAACCAATCGCGTTCGCCGAATTCAGTCGCCGAGCCCTTGTCCTGCCACGTTCCCGGAACCGTATAGTAGTGCAAGCTCAAGCCGTGCATATGGCGCTCCGACTTGTTCATCAGAACGTCGGTCCACCGATAATCGTCCGTGTTCGCTCCGCCCGCGATCTTATAAAGTCGGTTCTCCCCGTAATTGCGCGCGTACGTCTGGAATTGATTGTACAGATCGGCGTAAAACTCCGGCAGCATGTTGCCTCCGCAGCCCCAATTCTCGTTGCCGACGCCGAAGTACTTCAGCTTCCAAGGTTTCTCGCGCCCATTGGCTCTACGCAAATTAGCCATCGGCGAATCGCCTTCGAACGTCATGTATTCGACCCATTCGGACATTTCCTGAACGGTGCCGCTGCCGACGTTGCCGCAAATATACGGCTCTGCGCCGATCAACTCGCATAATCGAAAAAACTCGTGCGTGCCGAAATGGTTATTTTCCACGACGCCGCCCCAGTGCGTGTTGACCATGCGCTTACGGGTTTCCCGAGGACCGATGCCGTCCTTCCAGTGGTATTCGTCCGCGAAGCAACCGCCCGGCCAGCGAAGCACCGGAATGCTCAGATTGCGCAACGCTTCGAGCACGTCATTGCGGAGGCCGTCCGAATTCGGAATATCGGAGTCTTCTCCGACCCATAGCCCTTCGTAAATACATCTGCCCAAATGCTCCGCGAAATGACCGTAAATGTTGCGATTAATAGTGCCTACCGTCCAATCCGCATGCACGACCGCTTTTACCATTTCATTCATGCCTCCTCGAGGGGTGTGGATAGAGATGTCCAGCGTAGCCGTACTGCTTGGTCCGGATGCGGACAACCTTTGTCTTTGAACTTGGCTCTTACTTGCACGAAGCAACCGCAATGCATGCACGTGGACGCGTAAGCAAGACTCTCGCATGTCCGGCATGCCGCGAGTCGCATCGCATACTGCTCGTCCGATACACTATGCTCGGCTTTCACTTTGGACAGCAGTCGCTGGATCTGTTCCGCCGTCGCATGAACGCTTGCCGAGCAACCTTTGCAGCCTTCGCGATCCTGGATTCCAGCTTCGATAATATAGATCACCTAGCTTGCTTGGTTGGTGTTGTTTCCCTTCTAAATTTTAAGAGATTGAGGAATGCCGAACAATCCATTATGATGATATTTACTGACCTATCGTGCTTTATTTGTCGGATAAAGGAGTGTGCCGGGATGTTCGGATTAGTGAGCTGCGGCTATCGATACGTACACGCCGAGGGCATTACGATCGATCGCCCCAACGGCGCGGGAAATTATGCTTTCGTCTTTTTCAAAAACAAGTCCGAAGTCGTTCTGAACGGAAAGTCGACGATCGCTGACGGAGACACGTATATCTTGTTTAGCCCTTCGACGCCCCAATATTATCGGGAATCGGAGCTACCTTTCATCAACGACTGGTTCCACTTGGAGGGAGAAGGCATCGCGGAGTTTCTGTCCGATATTCATTTTCCTCTGGATACGCTTGTCCCGGCCATCGATCCGCTCCTCATTACCCGAAGCATTATGGAGCTGCAACGCGTCCTGCGAATCGGCGGCCCTCTCGGGAATCGAATCATCGACGCGGAAATCCGTAACCTGTTCATGAAGCTAAGCCATCTGCACGAAATGCCCCTTCCTCCGGACAGGCAAGGCCGATACTATAGGCAATTGTCCGAGCTTCGGGATGAATTCTATCATTCGCCTCATTACCATTCGACCGTCGAGAATCTAGCGTTGCGCGTAAATTTGAGCAAGTCCTATTTTCAACACGTCTACAAGGAGCTATTCGGCTGTTCGGTCGTGGCGGACAAGATCAACGGCAGACTGGAATACGCCAAGTACCTGTTAATGAACAGCACGCTGTCCGTATCCGCCATCGCCAGAAGATGCGGCTACGAGCACGATACCCACTTCATGCGTCAATTCAAGAAATTCGTCGGCGTCACGCCCGGGCAATTCAAGTCGGGGGCATAATCTGAATCGAGTAGATAGGGGCGGCAAGCCCCTGACCTCTCACACCACCGTACATGCGGGTCCGCATACG
>NZ_JBHSNC010000029.1:0-4542 GCF_042655785.1 Cohnella yongneupensis | reverse complement strand
TTGATACGAAGAGGCATTTCAGCAGCGAAGAAGTGGATCCAGCCGGACACATCCCACCACCTAACCACATCGCGGCCGCCCTTCGGGCTTAAGGTGGTAGGACGTCGTGAATACAATACGTTAGACGACATATTTCATGTGTTTAGGGGGATGTCCTGTGAGACTGGGAATAGAATTCATTGAAAAAACTGAATATGAAACTATTCATATTTCTAGAAGTTATCTAAAAGGTATTCATGAAAACGTTCCCAACATCATAGATACAACTTTTAAACTAGCTTATTTCACTGGTGATTTAGGAAATGTTGAGACCCCAGAAGGAACATTTTTGTCAATCTGCAAGATTACATATATGCAAGCCCCGTATACCTTTTGGGCGCTATACAATTTATATGAAAAAGGATATTACCTTGAAGCAATCAACTTATATAGGCACTTAATAGAAGCATTCATACAGTTGCGTTATTTTTATAAGTATCCTTCTAAGCTGGAAGAACATATAAAACAAACTAAGAGAATTAACTTTAGCGCTATGTTTAATGAATTTTCCGCTGGTTACTATAAACGATATTATTCAAATCAGCTTTCAGAAGCAGCGCATGGTTTTATATTTAAACACATGCATAGAGTGGACCTAGATCCATCTGGTAAGCGGCGAACAGTCATGGGGAGTCAATTTGATGTAGACAGGGCAACTTATGTTATTAATAACACAATCCCATTACTTTTTGGTTTTATAAATTGGTTTCCGAAATTTTTTAATAATAACAACCTAGATGATGAAACTAAATGTAGAATTACTGAATCGATTAGTTGGTTAGAGATTGCAATGGCCTCGCATAAGAGAGCAAATACTGGGTCGATGAAATGGTATGAACATATGGATAAATTCATTCAGTAGCATATTCAATGAAGTGAAATACGTCGTCTAACACCATATTCACGCATCGGGCATTCGCCCTCGGTCCGGCAGGAGTTAGAAGTGGAGTCGGTGAGGTATTTCAGTAGCGGGGAAGTAGAATCAGCCGGACACATCCGCACCGACTAAGCGCATCGCGCCCGGCCACTTCGTGGCCTTAAGTCGGTGGGACGTCGTGAATACAATAACGTTAGGCGAAATTCCCCTAGGGCGAGGTGAGGGATATGAAATGGAGCAAGTTGAAAAAACTATTAGAATCAAGAACATGTGACTCTCTAAAGGGCCGAGTTTCATTTAATAGCACACGATATAGAGGAACACATGATGAAGAAGGTAGAGCATGGATTACATTTGATAATGAGATTATTCATGATTTTTGTACAGTAAAGAGAAGATATGGATTTAATACATTAGCAGATGAAATAAGAGTTAAAACCAATTCACCTGATTGGAAAGATTTCAATCAGCAAAAAGGGTACTACCAGGCATATCAACTAGCAAATGCAGAGATGGAGAAACTAGGATTATATAATCAATACGAATTCTATAATGCTATTGAAGAATACTTGAATTTATCAATTGAAGAAGCAATGGAATCATCAAAACCAATAATCAGAGCTATATCATGGTTCGATAGAAGATTAGGAAAACGAAGATTAACAATCATTAAAACTGATGAAAACATAATTGTAAATAAGTTCAAAGAAATAAGATTGAGAGTTGAAGGTTTAATCAGAGAAGAGGGAAACTTCGCCTAACACCATATTCACGCATCGGGCCATTCGGCCCTCGGTCCGGCAGAAGTTAGATGCGGATTCGGGGGAGCATTTCAGTTGCGGAGAAGCTGGATCAGCCGGACACATCCGCACCGACTAACCGCATCGCGGCCGGCTCCTGGCGGAGCCTTAAGTCGGTGGGACGTCGTGAATACAAGAACGTTATATGAAACCGGTGTAAGAGCAATAAGAGCGAAAACATAAACCTGTAAACTTAACGTACAAGAGATTAGAGCAAAAGAGCTCTCAATAATGGAGGACTATGAACAGACAATATTTCAAGTTTAATTCTGATGATATTTTAGAAATCTTAACCGAATATTTGGCAGAAAAACATGGGTTTGGAACCTTTCAATCTAAGGCGATATTACTTGGGGATCAGTCTAATGGTATAAGAATGGTCGCTATAATTGGTGAATTAGAAGATGATGAGATCATGAAAACTGATTTGGAAGAACTCGATAAAGATATGAAATATAATGGAGATCATTAGAATTCTGAATGAATATCGAGGAAGTCACCGGCATCATATAACACCATATTCACGCTTCGGGCCATTCGGCCCTCGGTCCGGCAGAAGTTAGAAGTGGAATCGGAGAGGCATTTCAGTTTCGGGGAAGCAGGAGCAGCCGGACACATCCAACCACCTAACCGCATCGCGGCCGCCCTTCGGGCTTAAGGTGGTAGGACGTCGTGAATACAACAACGTTATAAGAAATTGGCGCAAGATCATTAAGAATTCACAAGACTACATCTTAAAGAATGGGTCATAAATATTAGAGCCAAGATAGTTTGGATCCCACTGGCAGTCGTGCTCTCAATTGTATTGTTCATTTCATTACCTTGGCTCTATATCTTTATTGGTGGACTACTAGAAGCCAATCCACCACGTCCAGAGATCAAATATGGGGAGTTTCCATTTCGACTTGAATATGAGATAAACGGACAACGAAAAGTAATTGAAGATAAAGTGATTTGTGAGTTTGATGGCTTTGGGTGGAATGAAGGGCAGGGTAAATATCGCAAATGGAAACAAAGATTTGCTAGTGGAAACGATAAAATAACATTACTGAAAGTAGGGGATATAAAGGAAATCTATTTTCCAGTGGGTAATGCAAGATATTATATGGGGGATTTGAAGGAAGAATATGAAGAATATAATAATGACATAATGAGTGCTATTTTAATTGAGAAGATCGGAAATGGCACTCAAAGTGGAGTTATTAGGGCTGATCAATTACTTTTTGAATATCATATAAAATTGATAAGTTGGGATTACACTCAACCAATTGAGAATAAATTCAAGTGACGTCCTGATCGTTAATTCGGAGAAGGCGCCAACATCTTATAACACCATATTCACGCATCGGGCAGTCGCCCTCGGTCCGGCAGGAGCTTGATGAGTATCGAAGAGGCATTTCAGTTACAAGGAAGCGGAATCAGCCGGACACATCCGCACCGACTAAGCGCATCGCGCCAGGCGACTTCGTCGCCTTAAGTCGGTGGGACGTCGTGAATACAACAACGTTATACGACATTGCCTAAGTAAGGACATCCATCCCAGACCCAAACCTGAAACCTGGTATTCAGAGAGGCATCTCGATGAAGAAGTCGAATAATTCATATTAGTTAGAACCATTTAGGCGTGATTGCAGTCACTGTGAATCATATGAATTGTTCGACAACCAGATTTCAGATCGTTTGGGTCGGGACCGAAAGATTCGTTAAGTGCTCTTAACTCTAATGAAGACCTTGATTCAAGAAACCAGATCAGTTACTTATAAAGCCTCATTCCGACCCTTAGTTCGCTACACCAATGGCACAGCGAACTAGATGATAGGGTCAGAACGAGATTTCAAGTACTGATCAGAGAATCTAGGACTTCAAGGACACGAGTTAAGAGCAAAAACAACGAATCTTTCTTGGATGACTCGAGGAAGTAGGCAACGGCGTATAACACCATATTCACGCTTCGGGGCGTTGCCCCTTCGGTCCGGACCGGAGCCCGATGTATTTTCGAAGAGGCATTTCAGTATACGAGGAAGCATATTCAGCCGGACACATCCGCACCACCTAACCGCATCGCGGCCGCTCCCGTTGGTCGCTTAAGGTGGTGGGACGTCGTGAATACAATAACGTTATATGCAATCGGGGCAGAGCGAGAGATCATATAGAAACAATTGAATAGTTAGTTTCAAACCAGTACGAGTCGTATGTAACAATCGATTCGTTTTTTCTTTGTATGGGAGATAGAGTTCAAAGGACACAAGGACACAAGGACAAAGGGACACAAGGGACACAAGGGACACAAGGGACACAAAGGACACAAGGACACAAGGACACAAGGACACAAGGAACACAAGGACACAAGGAACACAAGAACACAAGGAGACAAGGAGACAAGGACACAAGGACACAAGGAACACAAGGAACACAAGGAACACAAGAACACAAGGACACAAGAACACAAGGACACAAGGACACAAGGACACAAGGACACAAGGACACAAGGACACAAGGACATTATTAAGGACATTAAAGGATAAATTATACAATTAAGAGAATATAGAATTGAGGGTATAACAAGGTGGCCCCGACAGCATATAACACCATATTCACGCTTCGGCAGACAAGCTGCCTCGGTCCGGCACGAAGTTAGAGGTGGAAACGGAGAGGCATTTCAGCAGCGGGGAAGCGGAATCAGCCGGACACATCCCACCACCTAACCGCATCGCGGCCGCCCTTCGGGCTTAAGGTGGTAGGACGTCGTGAATACAACATCGTTAGCTGAAATCTCTCTTGCTGCGAAGAGTAAAGAACATATTAGGGTTGTAGATGTACGAGATT
>NZ_JBHSNC010000028.1:0-12821 GCF_042655785.1 Cohnella yongneupensis | reverse complement strand
AGGCGCTTGCCAGCCCCCATTCCGGACTTTCACCGTAGAGATGACGCCCATGCTGGGCGTACATACAAAAAAACCGCGCCAGCTCAATCTGGCGCGGTTTTCTCGTTTACCCGAACAAGGTGCCGTACAGCAAATAAACGTTAAGTCCCGCAATAATAAACGCGACCGTCCAAGATAGCGTGGATAACCATTTCGGCGCGACGAACTCGCCCATTTTCGCTTTATTGGCCGTGAACTTAACGAGCGGAATGACCGCGAACGAGAGCTGCAGGGATAGAATGACTTGGCTTAAGATCAGCAAATCTCCGGTGCCCTTCTCGCCATAGATTCCAATAACGATAACTGCCGGAATAATGGCGATCATTCGGGTAATAAGTCTTCTCAACCACGGCTTCAGCCTAATGTTCAGGAAGCCTTCCATGACGATCTGTCCGGCTAACGTTCCCGTCAGTGTCGAGTTCTGACCCGAAGCGAGCAGCGCAACCGCGAACAGAACGCTGGCGATGCTTGATCCTACCAGGGGATCTAGCAGCTTATATGCATCTTGAATTTCCGCGACGTCCGTATGACCGCTCGTATGGAAAGCCGCCGCAGATAAAATCAAAATAGCCGCGTTAACGAACAGAGCCAACATCAGCGCTAAGGTGGAGTCGATCGTCGCGAACCGGATCGCGGACCGTTTGCCGAGCGCCGTCTCTTCGTACTTTCTCGTCTGCACGATGGAGGAATGCAAATACAAGTTATGCGGCATGACGGTTGCGCCGAGAATACCTAAAGCAATATACAGCATTTCGGGATTCCGCACGATCTCCGCGCTCGGAACAAACCCGTGGAAGATGCCGCCGACGTCCGGCTTGGACAAGAACATCTCGATGCCGAAGCAGACGAAGATCGTCACGATCAAGGAGATGACCATTGCTTCAATATACCGGAAGCCTTTATTTTGCAGCATGAGCACCAAGATGACGTCTAATGAAGTAATTAATACGCCGTATATCATCGGCATCCCGAATAACAATTTGAGCGCGATCGCCGAACCGATAACTTCCGCTAGGTCGCATGCCGCAATCGCGAGCTCGCATAGTACCCATAAACTGAAGTTAACGCGTTTACCGTAATGATCCCGGCACGCTTGCGCCAGATCCCGTCCGGTCGCAATGCCGAGCCGTGCCGTTAGCGATTGAAGCAGAATGGCCATAAGATTGGAGATCAGGACAACCGACAGCAGCGTGTACCCGAATTGCGCTCCGCCGGCTAGATCCGTGGCCCAGTTGCCCGGGTCCATATAACCTACGGCGACCAAGTAACCCGGACCTACAAAGGCCAACAGGCGTCTAATGAAGCTGCCTTTGGTCGGCACGAATATCGACTTATGAACCTCCGGCAAGCTCGGGGCTATTCTTTCTTTGCGCCAACCGGCTTGGGGGGAAGGGGAAGATAATGCATTATCTCGAACGACGGGTTCCATAGCCCAGCCTTCTTTCCTCATTACAATAATGTTTACCTAGGGCAACAATAGAAGTAAAAAAATGAATACTGCGGGCGCCGATGGCGTCTTCGTATTTATACTATTATCCTACATCAGAAATCTTGCCTGTACAACAAAAACTTTACCCAGGGAAAGATTTTATACATTTATTCCCTACCCCTATACTCCGTACTCTATTCCGCCCAGACCGTTTCGGTTCATATCCAATAACTGACTTTGCATTTTCATTTCCCTATGCTATAATCATATTCGTTCGCTGCTTTTGGCGACCAACGGGACGTAGCTCAGCTTGGTAGAGCACCTGGTTTGGGACCAGGGGGTCGCATGTTCGAATCGTGTCGTCCCGACCACCTTACACATCAATCACGGCAATCCTGCCGTGATTTTTTTGTGCTTTCATTATCTAATAATAGAGCCTGTAAACATAAAGAAACCCTCGCCAGGTGGCGAGGGTTCTCGATGATTGCCGTATTAATTATAGATCGTCGATGCTTGCGCCGCCGAGCAATCCGCCCAGTTCTCCGAACGCTTCTTCGAACGGAATAACATCGCTTGCGTCTGGCTCGCCATACTCGAAATCAACTTTCTTGTTGAGATCGCCGAGTTGGGATACGACTTTGATCGCGAAGCTGCCTGCATTGCCTTCCGTATCGAAAGCCGCTTTGATCGTTGCGTCCGTATAGACAGGATTGTCTTTCTTGTCGATACCGATGTTCGATTCGATGTCCAACTTCTTCAGCACTTTGTTCATTTCATCGATGCCATCGCTAATATCGGAAGAATTCGTATCTTTGAGCGAATCTTTAGCCGAATCGATGTCTTCTTTCGTAAGACCGGTCATATCGAGGTAATCTTTGTTGCCCGCGATCAAATCAAGGACATCCGGAGCGATTTTCTCGACGATCGTGCTCAGAAGCGATTCGATTTGGGACTTCTCAACGTGAATTTGAACGACTTGCTTAACGTCTACATCATCAGGAATTCCCGCGTCTTTCGCTTTTACGTTAGCCAGGAAATCTTTCTCGTCCAGATGTTTGAACACGATGTCCACCAAATCTTGCACGAATTTCTGGGATTGCTTAGGATCGATGGTTGGAATCTCTTGGCCGGCTTCTTCCGAGAGTCGATCCAGATCGAGCTCCAAGAATTTGCCGACCAATTCTTCCGGAATCGGAAGCATTGCGATATTCGGCACTTTCACCCATACTTTCTTCTCCGAAGCGATGATCGGCACGGAGAAGTTGATGGCCAAGTCGCCCTTAAGCTCGAGCTTAAGCGTAACTTCGACCAGCATCGGATCTTTCTGGTACGCGCCCGTCCATGAAACTTCGGCGTTCTTGAACATATTCATAGCCGTCGTGTCTTCTTCGGTCATTTCCGCCAGGTTCAAATCGAAGTCTTCGAACTTCAAGCTTCCTTTGAACGTGTAGGAATCTAGTTCGCTGGTCGTGGACAACGAAGCCTGCAGCGCGTCTTTAGGTGCTTTATCTTTCGAGTTACATCCGCTTAGAACGACAGCGATCGCCAGCAGAAGCGCAACGACGGTAAAGCCCATTTTTCTTTTTAACAAGATGTTTTTCCCCTCTCAATACCTTGAGTAACTATTTAATACGAACGTACTAATTCTATCTTAATTTCGCAGGTGCGAAAAGACTTTCTTTGTTAAAGAATCGATAAAACCGGCATTTCCCAGCGGTATCTCCTAATGAATGTCTTTCTTTTTGAAGCGTCCGCCCTTTACGTCATGGATGTTGCCGACCGCTAAAAACGCAACCGGATCCAGCTCCGTCACGATAGACTTAAGCTTCGCTTCCTCCAACCGCGTAATAACGCAGAAAATAACTTTCTTCTGATCGCCCGTGTACCCGCCCTCGCCATGCAGCAGCGTTACGCCTCTGCCGAGACGATCCACGATCGCGTCGCCGATCTCTTTGAAGTTATCGCTAATGATCCAACAAGACTTCGACTCGTTCAAACCTTCGATCGTCAAATCGATGACCTTGAACGCAATATAGTAAGCGATAAGCGAGAACATGGCGCGGTCCCAAGAATAGACGAACCCGGCGCTACCTAGAATGAAAATGTTAATGAACATAACCGTCTCGCCGACGGAGAAGGGAGATTTCTTGCTGAACAAAATCGCGACGATTTCCGTACCGTCGAGCGAGCCGCCGGCTCTAATGACGATACCTGTGCCCGCGCCCAGGAAAATACCGCCGAATACCGCGGCAAGGAATGTTTCTTCCGTGAACGGGGGAACCGAATGGAGCAGCGTCGTGGCGATCGAAAGCACGATAACTCCTAGAAGCGTCGATAACGCGAACGTCTTGCCGATCGTACGATAACCGACAATAAGGAAGGGAAGGTTGAGTACCATCAGGAAAATCCCGATAGGAACGCCGGACAAATGCGAGGACATAATGGAAAGACCCGTAATGCCTCCGTCGATGATCTTATTGGGCACGAGGAAAATCTCGAGCGCAACCCCCACCAGCGTAGCGCCTAAAATAATAAAAAAGATTCTGCGGGTCAGTTCCAGCGGGGTCATCTTGTTGTGGCGAATTTGCTTAGGCTTCGTCGGCGGTCTTGGCGGAACGGGTAGCTTCTGTCCTGTCATAGTTAATTCCTCCTCTTTAGGTAATGGGTACATTACTTTATTATACCAATCGGTTTTTAACGGATACAACAAAAAAACCCGGCAACTTGCACCGGGAATGAGAAAATTCGTTTAGCCTTGCGGATTGTGATGGCTCACGTGGTTACGGTTTTTGACTTTCTTGGAGCCGGATAACGGTTCGTTCGGAAAAGGGTTCTTCGTAATGTCATGGGCATTCTGTTGCTGGTCCGGTTGATTAACTGCCTGCGATCTAGGCTTGCTCATAGTCGCTTGGCCTCCTTAGCTCTTAGGATGCTTCAGATCGACGGGCTCGTCATGGTTAAGCGCAGCTTGATGCCTGCGATCGTTTTTCTGCTGCTGTAATTGCTGAGCGTGGTGCGCGTTCACCGGATCTTGCTCCAATTGCTCGATGACGTTGCTCAAGTTTTTATCGGCATAGCCGTTCGCGTCGGACACTTTCGGGTACCCTCCTTAGCTATGGGTATAATGATGCAATGCTTGAGCGGTCTCGTGCAGATGGCGCCGGTAATCGGCGATGAGCTCTTGCACGATTTCACCCCGCTCGTCGATCGTCTGGCCATCTCGTTCCACGTCGGTTAATTGGATGGCGATCTCTCGGCTGTCGACATAACGGACGGCGAAGTCGAATTCCATCATTTGATGGCCTGCCGTTCTTATATGGACTCTAAGCGCGTTCGGGTCGGCTTCGTCGAGCATAATCTCTGCCTGATCTCCGCCATGCAGCCGCTCCGGGAGCGTCTGTTGCCAAGCTTGAACCAGGTCCTCCTGCGGGACGTTCAGTTCGTCATTGCTTACCATGATGAGCACCTCCACTCCGTTAGGTTGACCACAGCGCATCATCTTATACAGCGAAAAACCAGAAGTCCGCGGAGAGAGTGAGATTCGGGGTTCTCATCCCTTCCCCCATGCGCAAAAAACCGATTCCTTTTCAGGAATCGGCCTGTTTTTCGCTTATGGCGGAGAGAGTGGGATTCGAACCCACGTGGGCTTGCACCCTAACGGTTTTCAAGACCGCCCCGTTATGACCGCTTCGGTATCTCTCCACGTCTGGCAGTCGGCGAGTTTGCCTTACGGCGCGCTTCCGTTACTGCCACGTTATCATATCACATGCCCTGTTCGTAGTTCAACCCTTAGCGCGGACCAATTGTGTCGATTCCACCCATGTAAGGACGCAATGCTTCAGGCACGACAACGGTGCCGTCCGCTTGCTGGTAGTTCTCCAGAATAGCGGCAACCGTGCGTCCTAGCGCCAACCCGGAGCCATTCAACGTATGAACGAATTCCGGCTTCGCACCATTCTCTGGACGATAACGAATCGCGGCGCGGCGCGCTTGGAAGTCTTCGAAGTTCGTGCAAGACGAAATTTCGCGGTATGTTCCCGCGCTCGGGAGCCACACTTCGATATCGTAAGTTTTCGCAGAACCGAAGCCCATGTCACCCGTGCAAAGCGTGAGTACGCGGTAAGGCAATCCGAGAAGCTGCAGCACGCGCTCGGCGTGGCCTGTCAGTTGCTCGAGCACGTCGTACGATTGATCCGGCGCGACGAGCTGCACCAGCTCGACTTTATTGAACTGATGCTGGCGAATAAGCCCGCGCGTATCGCGTCCGGAGGCACCGGCCTCGGAGCGGAAGCATGCGCTAAACGCGACGAAGCGCTTAGGCAACGATTCAGCGGACAAAATTTCGTCGCGATGAATGTTCGTAACCGGTACTTCGGCCGTCGGGATAAGGTAGTACTCCGTTCCTGCGAGCTTGAACAAATCCTCTTCGAACTTCGGCAGTTGGCCAGTCCCGACCAAGCTGTCGCGATTTACGATGTACGGCGGCAGCACTTCTTCATAGCCATGCTTGTCCGCATGCAGATCCATCATGAAGTTGATAAGGGCACGCTCCAGACGCGCTCCCAAGCCTTTGTAGAACACGAATCGGGATCCCGTAACCTTAGCCGCAGCCTCGAAATCGAGGATGCCGAGGTCATTGCCGATATCCCAGTGCGCCTTCGCGTCAAACTCGAACGTACGTGGCTCTCCGCTCTTACGAAGGACGACGTTGTCCTCTTCGGAAGCTCCAACCGGTACGCTTTCATGAGGAACGTTCGGTATCGACAGCAACAGCGCGTCGAGCGCTGCGTCGATCTCGCGCACTTCCTCGTCGAGCTGCTTGATCCGGTCGCCGACGTTTTTCATCTCGGCGATTAGCTCGTCCGCATTGCCGCCGCTCTTCTTCAGCTTCGCGACTTCCTGGGATACGACGTTCCGACGGTTCTTCAGTTGGTCGCTCTCGGTCAGCTTTTCGCGGCGGCTGGTGTCGAGCTTCGGAAATTCCGCGATAAGCTCCACGGAGGCTTGGCGGTTAGTTAAGGCTTGCGCCACCTTGTCATAGTCGTTGCGCAGCAATTTTACATCTAACATGAACGTTAACCCCTTTTGTCGCCCGCCGCTTGACGAGCCATATCGATGAAATACGAATGGAGTCGGTAATCGTCCGTCAATTCGGGATGATAGGACGACGCGAGCAGGTTGCCTTGCCGTGCCGTTACGATCTCGCCTTGATAGGAGGAGAGCACTTCGACGTCCGCTCCGACTTCCTTAATAAGCGGCGCACGAATGAACACGGCACGCAGCGGGGTGTCGATTCCCCTCACGTCGAGGTCGGTCTCGAAGCTTTCCCGCTGTCTCCCGAATGCATTGCGAGCTACGGTCATATCCATTAAGCGCAGATGTGGCTCTTCCGCTCCTTCGAGCTTATCAGCCAACACGATCAAGCCAGCACAGGTGCCGAATACCGGCTTCCCTGCTTGCGCGAACGACTGAATCGCTCTGATGAAGTCGTATTTGCGCATAAGCTTCCCGATCGTCGTGCTTTCGCCGCCGGGAATGATTAACCCGTCGATCTCGGCTAACTGTTCCGCTCTCTTGATGGCCACGCCTTGACCGCCCGCTAACTCAATGCTTCGAATATGCTCGGCTACCGCTCCTTGCAGCGCCAAAACGCCGATTATCATCCTGAGTTCCTTCTCCCTAATCTCAAACGGCTTCCTTCGGCCGTATGAGTGCCGAGTGGAAGCCGCCGATGGTATTCGTGTTGCTTGACCAGCAAGCTATGTGTTCCTCTAAGGAAGCTTATAGGCCGCGATCTTGCATCCGGTCTGCGGCATGCAGCTTGGAAATGTCGATGCCTTTCATCGGCTCGCCCAAATCCTTGGATACGCGAGCGATGAGCTCGTAATCTTCGTAATGAGTCGTCGCTTCTACGATCGCGCGAGCGAACTTCTCAGGGCTGTCCGATTTGAAAATACCGGAGCCGACGAATACGCCGTCCGCGCCGAGGTGCATCATGAGCGCAGCATCGGATGGAGTCGCTACGCCGCCTGCGGCGAAGTTAACGACCGGTAGACGACCGGTTTCATGTACATTAAGCAGCAAGTCGTAAGGTACGCCGAGTACCTTCGCTTCATGGAAGAGCTCGTCCTTGGACAAGTTTTGAACTTTGCGTACTTGTCCGGTAATAAGACGCATATGACGCACGGCTTCAACGATGTTGCCCGTTCCAGGCTCGCCCTTCGTACGAAGCATGGACGCGCCTTCTTGAATGCGGCGCAAAGCTTCGCCCAGGTCTTTCGCTCCGCATACGAACGGAATCGTGAAGAGGGATTTGTCGATATGGTACACTTCGTCCGCAGGCGTAAGCACTTCGCTCTCGTCGATGTAATCGACGCCGAGGGATTCCAGTACTTTCGCTTCTACGTAATGGCCGATCCGTGCTTTGGCCATGACAGGAATGCTAACGACTTTCATAACTTGCTCGACTAGCTCAGGGTTCGCCATGCGAGCAACCCCGCCTGCCGCACGAATGTCGGAAGGTACTCTTTCCAATGCCATTACGGCAGTAGCGCCAGCCGCTTCGGCGATTTTAGCTTGCTCGGCGCTCATGACGTCCATGATTACGCCGCCTTTTTGCATTTCAGCCATACCGCGTTTAACTCTCGAAGTACCCGTTTCCATGTTTCCATGCCTCCCAAAGATTCTAACCATTAATTTTACATGAAGTGTGTTTAATATACAACCATTTCACTCGGAATCAAGCAGGAACCAACATGCTTAGAACAGGTTCACGATTCCGTTGAACAAGCTTGCGAAGAAGTCACCGATCGCACGGAAGAGCATCCGCCACCAGCTTGCCTTGCCTACGTCTTCCGCCGCGATAAGATCGACCGTAACCGTCTTATCTTCGAGCGTAGATGGATCTTTGTACTTGTAAGTCGCCGTGCCGACTTTATCTCCGATCTTGATCGGAGCCATCAGCGGGTCTTGCGTCGGCTTCACTTCTACGATCTCGGGAGTCGTCTTCGAGCCTTTCGGCACAAGCAACGTAAGATCGGTAGCCGTTACGACGTTAACTTTCTTGGATTTGCCCTTCTTGACTTTCAGCGTTTCGAACGTCGGAATGACGGCCTTAGCTTCCAAAATCGTTTGCTTCTCGAAGCCGTGGAAGCCATAGTCGAACAGCTTCGCGGTTTCCAAGAACCGTTTTCCGTCTTTAGAGTTCCCCGGAACGCCCATGACGACCGCGATGAGACGCGTGCCGTTAATTAGCGCCGTCCCCGTAAAGCAGTTGCCTGCTTCGTCCGTATGGCCGGTCTTAAGACCGTCGACGCCTTGGTAAGCGAATTTCTTCAAGTAAGGGTTGCTCAAGTTCTCTTCGAGCATATAGTTCCAGTTCAGCATCGGTTCTTTATCCCGCGCGCGGAACTTCTTCTCGACGATTTTCGCCGTTTGCAGCGTTTCCGGATATTCCTTCAAAATCGTGTACGCCAAGGTAGCCGTATCTCGGGCGGACATTACCGTCTCGCCTTCGAGGGATTCCGCTTTATAGCCTTCCGGCATCATGGAACGGGATAACCCTGTGGAGTTAATGAAGTGCGCGTTCGTCATGCCCAGCTGCGCCGCCGTCTCGTTCATCAGCTTCGCGAACTCTTCCTCGGTGCTGGACACTGCTTCCGCCAATTGGACCGTCGCGTCGTTCGCGGAGAAGATCGCCATCGCGTCGTATAGATCCTTGATCGTATATTTCTCGCCTTTGGCCAAGTAGATAATGCTGCCTCTGCGATCCTGCAATGCCGCGTTGTCTCCAACGGTAATCGTCTGATCCCAAGCCAGTCTGCCTTCCTTAACCGCTTTATTAACTAAGTATTCCGTCATCATCTTCGCCATACTCGCCGGCGGCCTAGGCGTATCGGCATCGTATTGGTACATGACTTGTCCGCTGTCCGCATCCATGAGGAACGCGGCGTTCGCTTGCACTTGCACGGCTCCAGTCGTTAGCTTGTTCGCTGCCGTCTCTGCGGCGAAAGCTACGGATGAGCCTGCGGTAAATACATATAAAAATAAGAAGGAGGTAAGTACACTATATACGGCGAACCGTTTCGACATTCGCTTGGATAAACCTGACATTAGATGAGGGCGATTCAACGCATTCTCTCCTTTTTCGATAAAATATGCTCGTTCATGCAGCCTTTATTGTAACATACCTGTTCCGAAAGAAAAAAGCCGCAAGCCCTAATGTTTCGCGCTTGCGGCTTCCAATATTTAGATAGCATCCTATGACGAATTACATGGAGTAATTCGGTGCTTCCTTCGTAATTTGAACGTCATGCGGATGGCTCTCGCGCAAGCCAGCGCCCGTTATCCGAACGAACGCCGTGTCGTTCTTAAGCTGTTCGATCGACTCGGTACCGCAATAGCCCATACCGGAACGAAGGCCGCCCAGCAATTGATGGATCGTATCCTTGAGCGGTCCTTTGTAAGCGACGCGTCCCTCGATGCCTTCCGGAACGAGCTTGCTCTCGTTCTCTTGGAAGTAACGATCCTTGCTGCCTTCCTTCATCGCGCCGATGGAACCCATGCCGCGATAAGACTTGTATCTGCGGCCTTGGTAAATTTCCGATTCGCCCGGGCTTTCTTCTGTACCAGCGAACAAGCTACCGAGCATAACGCAGCTTGCGCCCGCCGCGATTGCCTTCGTAACTTCGCCGGAATACTTGATGCCGCCGTCCGCGATAATCGGAATATTGTATTCGCGAGCAACCGTCGCGCAGTCGTAAATAGCCGTAATTTGAGGTACTCCGATACCCGCGATAATACGCGTTGTGCAAATCGAGCCCGGTCCGATACCGACTTTAACGACGGATGCTCCGGCTTCGATCAGATCGCGCGTCGCTTCTCCCGTCGCCACGTTGCCTGCAACGATCGTAAGCTCCGGATACTTCTCGCGCAGCTTGCGAACCATCGAGACGATGTCGATGTGATGACCGTGCGCCGAATCAACGACGAGAACGTCGATACCCGAGTTAACGAGCGCTTCCGAACGTTCGAACGTATCTTTCGACACGCCGACCGCTGCGCCTACGAGCAGACGACCGTGTTTGTCTTTGGCGGCGTTCGGGAATTGAATGGCTTTCTCGATATCTTTGATCGTGATAAGTCCTTTGAGCGTGTTCGTATCGTCGACCAAAGGAAGCTTCTCGATCTTATGCTGTTGCAGAATACCTTCCGCTTGCTGCAACGTCGTGCCGACAGGAGCGGTAACCAAATTTTCCTTGGTCATGACGTCCTTGATCTTAATCGAGAAATCATGGACGAAGCGAAGGTCGCGGTTCGTTAGAATACCGACAAGCTTACCGTGATCGTCGCAGATCGGTACGCCGGAAATACGATATTTGCCCATCAACTCTTCGGCGTCGTACACATGATGCTCAGGCGTAAGCGAAAAAGGATTCGTAATAACGCCGCTCTCAGAACGCTTAACGCGATCGACTTCCTCTGCTTGTTGACTAACAGACATGTTCTTATGAATGATACCGATGCCGCCTTCGCGCGCAATCGCGATCGCCAAAGCCGATTCCGTGACCGTGTCCATCCCCGCGCTGATCAACGGAATGTTTAGCTTCACCGAAGGACTGAGAACCGTCGATACATCGACGTCCCGCGGAAGAATGGAAGATTTCCGTGGAACGAGCAGAACGTCGTCGAACGTAAGTCCTTCTTTGGCGAATTTATTTTGCCACACGTGCAATTACCCCCTATACCGGATACAGTTCCGGCGATTAGTCTCCGATTGATTATCTGTCATCTTAGCAGAGGCATTAGTGGCTGTCAAGCACAATCGGGATGGTGGAAAACCGCGCCATTTAAGCTTTTTCGGCGTTTTGACGTCGTCCGGTCAGCGTTCAAATTGCGGGTAATGGTTCGCTGAATTCCATAGCAGGTAAGAGGGATACCCCGCTTTGCGGGACGCCGATATTTGCTCTCGTACTTGTGCCGAACCATAAGTTTGATGCGGATGCACCCAACTAGCCGTAAAGCTCTGATACCATGGACGAACCTTGGCGGAATCGATTCCTTTCGCTTGCATCTGCTTGTTCTTGTTCGTAATGTCCTTGAGCGCGTGGGCAATGATTGGGCTTGGCGTCAGATCCGGATGTTCGACTCCCCAAATTCCGCCCGAATAATGCGAAGGATAGATCATTGGCGAGATGACGTCCACTTCGCTTGCAATACTCCGCCAATTTTGACCGATTCCCATATCGTTATCCGAAGATCCGACGAGTCCAAACACGTCCGCTGAAATCCGCGCACCTGCTTTATGCGATCTTACCGCGGCGCGATGAAGAAATTTACGAATCGCATCGCTCTTGGACCATTTGTTCGGATTCGCATAGGCGACCTCCCGATCCACCTTCTTCTCGTTCTCCGGGAATCGCACGTAATCGAATTGGATCTCGTCGAAGCCGATTTTAGCCGCATGCTCCGCGAGCTTCATCGGATATTCCCACGCCTCTTGACGATAAGGGTCTATCCAGGGAGAACCTCCATGGTCCATCCAAGTTCGGCCGTCCTTGCGTTTAATCGTCCAAGAAGGCACGGCGCGTGCCAGTTCAGGGTTTTTAAAAGTAACGACTCTGGCGATCGTGTAGATGTGATGCTGCTTCAGTTTCTTAATAAGTTCGCTCATTTGTTTTACTGCCCGCGTATTTGCTATCGCGTAACTCCCAGCCTTTGCCGATTTCGGCAGCGTGGTCAGCACCATCCCGCTATTAATGTCAACGACCATCGCGTTCAGCTCCGTCTTGTCCACAAGGGAGATGAGCTCATCAATGCGCCGGCTTCGGGCAACGTGCGACGTGACGTAGATCCCTCTGATCGGTTCGGACGGCTTTCGCAAAATCACTTTCTCGGCATCTTCCTTATTCGACGCATTGTAGGAGGACAAGGGGAACTTTGAGTTGCCGCTCGTCAACGATTTGAATTTGTCCAGCGATAACGCGCCCGAGGTAGGCATCTTGGTCTCGCGCTTTGATTCGGCGCCGTGGGACATGCATCCGCTTAGCATAAGGATCGATAACAGGGCAAGGATCATCCATATTCTAGATAGTTCGCGCATGGTGAGTAAGCGATGCCTCCCGCACTAAGAGTGTCTTTAGTGTTTGCTTGGGAGGACGATGTTGTGAGTTGGAGTTAGTGGGATTGAAGGAGAGATTTACTTCGATTGGATACAAAAAACAGCGACCCGAGGGTCGCTGCAAATAGACATCTGTTTAGGCTTGCGCCTTGAAAACTGGATGCGAAACAAAGCGATTGGTGAAAGTGTATGAAACATCCGTTAGCCTACCCACGTCATTAGGATAAGCCCTCG